>JAYZBT010000057.1:0-8833 GCA_036338615.1 Gemmatimonadota bacterium | reverse complement strand
TCACGCCGCTGGTCGACCGCATATCGATCTCACCGGAACGCCCGCGTACGGCTGTCGGCGAGAGGGTCGCGATCACCGTACAGGCCTTCGACTTGAACGGAAGGCCGATCACGGCGTTCGATCGGACCTTCTGGGGCCCCGGCAGTCGCCACGTAGGCGCGGGCGGCTCGGGGCTGAACGGTATCATCGCAGGAATCTTCCCGACGGACATGGAGGACCAGGCGCTGTTCAACGTCGGCCTCAACGCACAGGTCTTCTCGTTCCAGGCGACGGTGACCTCCGCGATCTCGGGTAAGATCCAGAAGATCGGCGAAAATGGCACCGAGGCGGTGAAGAACCACGGCGTGTTCCTCAAGCAGGGCGGAGAAGAGATTGCCGCGACCGAGACCGACAGCAACGGGCTCTACCGCTTCAGCGGATTGCTGGGCGGCACTTATACGGTCCGTCCAGCGCAGCCCTCGGAGAAGGGCAGCATCAGCCCAGAGTCGAGAGACGTCACGCTGGATGAGAACAACCCGACCGGCAAGGCCGACTTCACACTCTCGGAGACGGGGCTGCGCACCGGGCCGATCCGCATCGTGGGCGTTGGGAACAACGCTGGCGACGAGGCCGCCGACGCAGTGGTGGCCGACGGTCATATCGAGGGGTCCGTCGCTCGAATCAGTTACTCGACCTTCAACGCGATGTCTGTGGACGACCTCATCGCCACGTACGATGTGCTCATTATCACGTGGGCGACTTCGGGTTCACTCGACTTCGATTGGGATACTCGGGCGCGGCCGTTCCTCGAGGCGGGCGGCGGCATCATGTACGAGGACCCGAAGAACATGGACGATCTCGCCGCGATCGCGATCGACATCGAGCCCGGCTCCTGTTCGGCATCAGGCTTCCAGGACATCATTGCGGATGTTCCCGGCCTCACGGACGGAGTGTCGAGCGCCACCGACCTCGGCTTCAACTCGCTGGTCAACAACCACATCTGCTTCACGGATTGGGCTGACTGGCTGACGCCGTTCCTGGAGATTCCCGCCTCGGCAGGGGGGCCGTACACTACGGGTCTCTACGGGACATGGGGTGCCGGACGCATCGTGCTGGCGGGGCCGGACCAGGACTACCATTCGGAGTCTGATGGGTCGACGGCCGAGAGGAACCAGTTCCAACTCCTCATCAACGTCTTGAAGTGGGTGGGCCGCTTGGTAGGATGAGTTGCGGTAGCCTGCGTAGCGCTGCCGCCCCCTAGCCTTTCTCCATCAGTCGCGCCATCAGCCCCCTCATCGTCGCCTGCGTCTCGTCGCTGGACCATGCCGCGGTGAAGTCGTCGGAGAAGACGCGCTCCGGGCTGTCGTACAGCGCGACCAGATCGGCCCGCGCCACTGCCCTTGTGCGGAGCATGGCCTGGGAGGGCCTGGCCAGCAGGTCCTCGCACCATTCCAGCGCGCTGGGCAAAACCTGGTCTGGGGCGACCAGGCGGTCGACGAGTCCCACATCCAGCGCCTCCTGCGGCGACAGAAGTGCGCCGCTGACGACCATTCGCTCCGCGTTTCGAAGACCCACGAGCCTCGTGAGGGTCCCGTGGATGATGGGCGGCACCGACAGACCGACCTGCACCTCGTTGAGCCCGATCTTGAACTTGCCCTCCGCCATCACCCGGTAGTCACAGCAGATCGCCATGACGGCGCCACCCGCCGGGCTGTGTCCGGTGATGGCGGCCACGGTGGGCACGGTCGACGTGGCGAGCGAGCGCATCAACGCCCTCAATTCCTGGAAGACAGAGAGCGCCGCCGTCTCGCCTCCTTCGAGCATGTAGCGCACGTCGAGGCCCGCGGAGAAGATGCCCGGACTACCCGAGATCACCAGCGCGCGTATGTCCTCGCCCGGTGCGGCTTCCACCGACTCTCTCAGGCTCGACAGGAGTTCGGGGCGCAACGCGTTCACGGGAGGATGCGCGAGCCGGAGTTCCCGGATCGCACCGTGGTCGATTACGTCGAGCAGTGGCTCCACGCTACACACCGAAGGGGCCGAAGAGCATGTTGCCGGCCGAGCCGCGGTCGTCGCTGCGATAGAACTGGCGGCCGATCTCGAGCAACTCGTCCCGGCTGATGACCCCGTCGTTGTTGGCGTCCAACTCGACGAAGATGCTGCGCGCCAGATTACCGCCGAGCCCGAACACGCCATAGAAGTCCGCGAACTCGTCCGGACCGATCTCTCCGTCCTCATCGGTATCGAATACGGAGAAGAGGTGATTCGTGATGGCTTCGACCTCGGCCTCGTACCTGGCGTCGTCCTCGAGTGCGATCTGCCAATAGGCCAGCCACTCGTCGAGGTCGATTCCGCCGTCTCGGTCGCTGTCGGCGGAGGCGCTCAACGCGGCCCAAAACGCCATGTATGCCTGGCGAAGCCCGTTTCCGTCGGGCGAGCGCTCCGACGCGCCCCGCAGGATGCGCACGTTCTCGATCACTCGCTCGAAATCCGAGGACTCGATCCTTCCATCGTCGTTGATGTCGTAAACCTGGAAGTAACGCGTCAGCTTCTTCGCTTGAAGGTCGGTCAGCATCGGAACTCGCAGTGGGTGGGGGTTTCCGCTGTGTCTCGACCCGAGGGCCTCGACCGTAGGGGCCTCAACACTCGACCGTAGGGGCCTCAACATAGGTCTGGAACTACCCAAGACGCACCACCACGGCCTTCGAGACCGCGTCGAGCTCGAGCAGAGCCTCCCGCACTTCCGCATCCACGTCACCGTCCACCGCGACCGCCGCCAACGCTTCGCCACCCTTCGCCTGCCGCGCCTGGTGGTATTCGGCAATGTTGATCTCGTGGTAGCCCAGAAGCGTCCCGACGCGCCCGATCACGCCCGGCACGTCGTGGTTCTTGAGCACGATGAGCGTTCCGGCCGGCACGATGTCGACATGGTATTCGCCGATGCGCACGATCCGGGCGTGCGTATCACCCAGCAACGCTCCGGCGAAACGAAGGTCGCCGCGCTCCGCCTTGACCACGACTTCGACGAACTCCGTGTAGTCGGTGTGGCGCGCGAACTGAGCCCGCGAGACCCCGATACCGCGTTGCTTGGCCATGTGGGCCGCGCTCACAAAATTGACCTGATCCTCTCCGAGGATGTTTTCCAGAAGGCCCATGAGCACATAGCTGGAGAGCGGCCGCAGCGCCTCCTCGGACTTGCCGGCATAGCGGATCGCGACCCCCAGGAGGCCACCGGGCGCCAGCGCGTAGCCGAGTCGTCCGAGCTGGCGTCCCAGGTGGAAGAGCGGCCCCAAAGCCCTCAACGTCTCGCCGCCGATCGCGGGGGCGTTGAGTGCCCTGGTCAAGTCTCCCTCCGCAAGTGCCGCGCGCACGGCCTCGGCGATCTCCGTCGCCACGAGCTTCTGCGCCTCGCCGGTCGAGGCCCCCAGGTGGGGCGTCAATACGAGGTTGGGGACGCCGCGAAGCGGGCTCCCTTCCTCCAACGGCTCGTTGCCATAAACGTCGAGCGCTGCGCCGCCCAGGTGACCCTCGGCGAGGGACGCCGCGAGTGCGGCTTCGTCCACCACGCCGCCTCGGGCCACGTTCACCAGGAACGACCCCTTCTTCATGCGGGCGAGCGCCGTACCGTCGATCATGTTGCGCGTATCGTCGGTGAGCGGCACGTGCAGCGAGAGCACGTCCGCGCCCTCGATCACTTCGTCGAGCGTGGCGCGTTCGACCCGCAGCGCATCGGCGCGCTCGTCGGTCAGGTAAGGGTCGTGGACGAGCACGCGCATTCCGAACGCCCGGCACCGCTTCGCCACTTCGCCTCCGATACGACCCGCGCCGACGAGTCCGAGTACTCGTCCGCGCAGTTCACCGCCCTTGAAGCGAGCGCGAGCCCACTCACCTCGACGGACCGACGCATCGGCCTCTGCCACGCGGCGAACCATCGACAGGATCAGCGCCATGGTGAGCTCCGCCGCCGACACGGTATTGCCGGCCGGCGCGTTGAGGACCGCCACGCCGCGAGCCGTCGCGCCCTCGAGGTCGATGTTGTCCACACCAACGCCGGCGCGCCCGATCACGCGCAGCTCGGTTGCTTGTCCGAGCATCTCGGCGCGCACCTTGGTGGCGCTTCGCACGACGAGTCCATGCACGGTGGGCAGAGTCTCCGCGAAGGCCGGGTCAGTGGAATCGTCGATTTGGATCAGCTCGAATCGTGCGTCACCGCGGAGTGGCGCGAGTCCCGAGTCGGAGACTTTGTCGGTGATGAGGACTCTGAACTCGGGGCTCATTGCATCACCTCCGTGAGCACAGAGAGAAGTTCGTTCAGCTCGGCCAGCGTGTGGTCGCCCATGTGGCCGATGCGAATGTGGGTCTGCATTAGTTTGCCGTATCCGCCGCCGATGACCCAGCCGCGCCGCTTCATCTCCTTCACGATGTCCGGCCCGCCCATGCCATCAGGCAGTGAAACGGCGGTGACCGTCGGTGACCTGCGTCCCTCGGGGGCCATCACCCGCAGCTGGAGGCCGTCGGAGCGCATTTCGTCGACCCAGGCATGGGTGCGATCCGCCATCGTGGAGTGGCGAGCCCAACGACCCTCCATCGTCTCTTCTCCGATGCGCACGAGTTGGACCTGCAGCGCGTACATGATCGAGAGCGCGGGGGTCGTGGGCGTTTGCAGCTTGTCGAGGTTCTTCGCGAACGCGACGAGATCGAAGTAGTGGCCCTTGCCCTCGATCGAGGCCGAACGCTCCATCATCGACGCGGACGCGACACCGAACGAGAGCCCGGGCGGCAGCGCCAGTGCCTTCTGCGAGCCGGTGAGCACGAAGTCGAGTCCCCAGTCGTCGGTGCGCAACTCTGCGCCGCCACACCCGGTCACCGAGTCCACCAGCAGAACCGTTTCGGCGTGTCGGGCCACGACCTCGGAGATCGCCGGCAGGTCGTTGAGCGCACCGGTCGACGTCTCGGAGTGGACCACCGTGACCGCATCGTACGAAGACGCTTCCAGGGCGGAGGCCACCGCCGCGGGGTCGTGTACCTCACCCCACGGAACCGCCAACCGGTCGACCTCGAGGCCGCACGCTTCAGCGATGTCGGCGAAGCGTTGACTGAATGCGCCGTTGACGAGCGACAGCACCTTGCCGGCCGCTCCGTTTCGGACCGCGGCCTCCATGAGTCCGGTCGCGGAGGAGCTGGAAATGAACACGGGACGACTCGTGAGGAAGACGCTCTTCAGGCCGGCTTGCAGCTCGCCGACGAGTTCCTGGATGCCTGGCCCGCGGTGCCCCATCATGGCCCGCGTTTGCGCCTCGAGTACCTCAGTGTGGACTTCGGTGGGGCCGGGTAGGAAAAAGCGACCGGAGGGCGTCTCCGCGCCCTCAGCGACCGTCTGACTCAAGGGATATCTCCACGCGCGCCGAGCGCGCATTGCGCCATGTGCCAACAGAGGTGGGACGACACCGAGAAGCTAATGCAACTACCGCCACTCGTCCCTCCAGCGCGTGTACTGAACGGCGACCACCGCCGCCTGCTCCAGCACGCGCAACCCCTCGTCGCGCCTGTATGCCTCCCGGTAGAATACGTGAGAGACGTTCGCCTGTACGATGAGTTTCGCGCACATCTTGCAGGGGCTCGCGGTGATGAAGGCGACCTTGTTGCGCATCTCGCCCGGGGACTTCACCAGCGCGTTCATCTCCGAGTGGATGCACCCGCACTTTCCCACTTCGTCGGAGTCGCAGCGATTCGGGAAACCGCGTGCATTGCCGTTGTAGCCGATCGAGACCACGTGCTCGAGGTACTCGTCCGTCAGCACGGTCCCGACCTGTAGTCGAGCACACGTGGAGCGCTTGGCGAGCTCCTCCGCCATCCGCATGTACACCTCGTAGAGCGGCGGTCGCCCGACCGCCTCGGCAGAGGGGTCGCCAGAATCCATGAGATCGTCGGGGATTTCGACGACGTTCAGCGCATGCGTGTTCTCCGCCACTCCGTCTTTGAACTTGCGGGGCATCGTATCAATCCCGCCAAAGGCGAGGCATGAAGACTTTTGCCTGCAGGTACTCGACCGGCGCCCACGCATCGGTGAGTGGAGTGCCCATCGGCACGATAGGCGCAAGCGGCCACTCGATCTCCGGTAGCGCGCCAGCATCGAGACTCGCGAGTACGATCAGGTTCTGCGTCACCTTGGGGTCGTCGTCGGGTTCCGCCCTGTAGATGACCGAGGCTGGAAACACGTCGTCGAGCGTCGCCAGGTACCGCTCGATGAATGCCGCGCCCGGTCCACTGAGCGGCGATAGCAAATTCGCCATGTAGAGACCGCCCGGCGCCAGGTGCTCGGCGATCTCGGTGAGCGCTTCGACGGTGACCATCGTCCAGGGCACGGTATACAGGTGGTCGAAGACGTCCACGTAGATCAGATCGTATCGCTCATCCGAGTTGCGCAGATGCACACGGGCATCGTCGTGGATCACCCGGATGTTGGGGTAGTCGTCACGCCCATAAGCGAAATACTCGGTCGCCAGTTCGGTCACGACCGGATCGATCTCGACCACGTCGATCCTCAGGTTGGGCCTCCAGCGGCTGAATGCGGTAGGGAGCGACAGCGCTGCCCCGCCCAACACCATCATGGAGTGCACTCGGTCCATGACCGGCACCAACAACAGGCCACTCACGGTTGCGTACTCGTGCGCCGGGTCACCGGTGTCGATGTACTCGGCCGAAGAGTAACCGCCGTTCTGCCAGAGTCCTCGCACGGGTCGGCCACCCCAAACCTGCTCCGTCACCTGAACGGACGCGTACAGCGTCTGTTGCGCGTGCAGCGTCCCCGGGGGGTTCCGTGTAGCAGCCGAGCCGAGCACGCCGATCGCGAGGGCGGCCAGAACGAGCACCTCGGCCTGAACGCGCGCTCCCAGGATCATCGCCGCCATCGCCGCCATGGCCAGGAGGGCCATCCCGGTGATCGCGAGCAGCACCGGCAGAGGGAACGCCGGCAGCAGCACGAAGCCGGTCATGAAGGTGCCCGCGATGGACCCGGCGGTGGCGGTCGCGCTGACGTCCCCGGCTCGCCTTCCCACATTGCCGAGGCTCTCTGTGTCCGCCTGGACCAGATAAGGCACCACAGCTCCGAGGCAGAGAACCGGGGGCGCGAAGAGCACCATGGCGGTGGCCAGTGCTCCAGGCACGAACCCGAAAGTGTTACGCGCCACCAAGGGGAAACCGCTCCCTATGATGGGTAGAACCGCCGTGACCGCCCCCGCGATCAGGACGCCGGAAAGAGGAATCCTCCCTTGGTCGGCGAGCCGTCCGCCAAGATGACTCCCGACCGCGAGCGCCCCGAGGATCACTCCGATCACCGCGGTCCAGGGGACGGCTGAAAGCCCGAACACGGGCGCGATGAGTCGCGCTCCGGCGATTTCGATTGTCAGGACCGCGAATCCGGCACCGAAGGCGAGCAAAAAAAGACCCGCCCGGGGGGCACCTGCGGGACGGGACGGCGCTGTCGTCTCGGGCATGGTTGGCCCTCCAGTGGCCTGCGCGGATTAGTGGGGCCGCAGGATGCAAGCTACCGCCAGGCGGCCTTCCAGAGTACGTCGAGCAGCTCCTGAAGCGTGGTACGACCTCGATCCTTGGCGTACCGCCGTCGCACGGTCTTGTACCGCTCCGCCAACGGCACCGCGAAGCCCTCGTGCATCACCCAGTCCTGGATCTCCCTCGGTCGAGGGCCCCACCACCCCACCTCGTTGAAGCTCTCGTCATACACGATCACGACGGGTATGGAGCGACTGCGGCCGTTGGTCAGGTGGGCATCCATGAGGTCCAGGTTTTCGTCCCGCGACAAGACGCGCAGATCCCAACCGACCTCCTCCGCGAAGCGGGCGACGACCGGGAGGGTGTTGACGGCGTCGCCACACCAATCCTCGGAGAGGGCCAACAGATGCCCGCCGCCCGAGACCGCCCGCGCGTCTGTCACAAGCTCTTCGGGCAGCCGTACGCGCTCGGACATTCCGTGCCAGAGTTCGCGGTTCTTCACCACGCCCTCGAGGTATTGCTCGAAGGTCGCGGCGGTGTTGAAACGTGACTGGTCCATCTCGCCCCATCTATTATGGAATTCACTCCCGCCGGTACGCCGACAGAGCGCGGTAAACATCGCTACCTGCGATCCAAATCCGAATGGGTTCCCGCCGCGGTGTCAGAACAGGACGAGGCCCGACGTTGTTTCAGTGCAGAACTCACGCACTCGCCTCAGCTCGTTTCCTACGCGCTTCGCGCTCCGGCTCCTGTGGCCGTACCCTTCGGCAACGGCTCGGCCGCTGCGCGGACACTCCGCTCGGGGCTAGCACCCCGAGCTCCGCGTCGTGAGTCCGTTGTCCGTTATATGACATACCCTTCCGGCCTGGGATCGAGAGCAAAGACCCGCTCCTCATGACGGACGACTGTGGTCATCATCTCATCAATCTCCAACTCCGACGCTGAGCGGATCTGCGAGGTCATCAATGCGGGGGCGACCGCCTACCTCGGAGCGATTCCCGCCGACTGTTGGCACGAACCATATATGTCGCTGGAGGAGCTTCAGGGTGAAATTGAAGCCGGCGTCTCGTTCGTCGGACACTTCGCATATGGCGAGTTGCAGGGGGTCATGGGCTCGCAGGATGTTCATGACGTAACCCTGATTCGCCACGCCTATGTCCGGCCCGAGCATCAGAGGCGCGGTATCGGCTATGAACTCCTCGCGCACCTACTCTCCGAAACGTCGCGATCGATCCTGGTCGGCACTTGGTCTAGCGCCAGTTGGGCCATCCGCTTCTACGAGCGTCATGGCTTCAGGCTCACGTCTCGCGAGGAGACTCGCCAGTTGCTGCACCGATACTGG
>JAYZBT010000056.1:0-5472 GCA_036338615.1 Gemmatimonadota bacterium | reverse complement strand
GGC
Organism: Gemmatimonadota bacterium; assembly: GCA_036338615.1. Lineage (GTDB taxonomy): Bacteria > Gemmatimonadota > Gemmatimonadetes > Longimicrobiales > Gaopeijiaceae > UBA1138. The sequence goes on along the minus strand of JAYZBT010000056.1, from coordinate 5,469 downwards.
GGGCCAATGCGAGCGCGGCGGTCAGGTATCCCGTGACATACAGCATGTCTCGTGTGAAGTCGGCCGCCGGTGTCAGAACGTACTCGAGGCTGAGCGGATTGCCCGAACGAGAGCCCAGCCGAGGACTAGCATGGGTGCGAAACCCTGGTAGTCCTAGGCGAATGTTTTCGTGAGCTCGGGGGAGAGGATCGGGAATAGCGAGGGAAGCAGGGTGACGATCCAAACGATCACGCCGACCTGCAGCAGGCGGTCTCTCAGCAGCGCTCGTGAGAACGCCGACTGGCGTGTCACGTGCGCGGGCGTCGCCTCCACCACCGTACCTCCGTACTCTACCCGGAGGGAAGGATCTTGAACGAATCCTCGCTACGTCCACAGTATAGGCGAACCGGGCCGGCTCCAAGCCGCACATTAAGCTTTGGCAACCATCGGGGGTGCCCTTGGGAGGGGTCACCCGCATGCATATATTTCGTGGCTGTCCAGCATCATGGATGCCGCAAAGACCTAGCCTATATACTAGATACTAGCCGTTCCGCGTGCCGTCCCGCGGCCCGGAGGAGAGATCATGGGAGAGAATGGGAACGACGTGAGGAACACTCTCTCGATCCGAGACAACCGGACAGGCAAGAACTACGAGGTGGACATCCTCGAGGGGGACGTGATCCGCGCAATGGACCTGCGCCAGATCAGGGTCGACGACGCGGACTTCGGGATGATGGCATACGACCCGGCCTTCACGAATACGGCGTCGACGCGCAGCACCGTGACGTACATCGACGGGGGCAAGGGCATCCTCCGCTACCGCGGTTACCCGATCGATCAGTTGGCTGAGCGCAGCACGCATCTCGAGGTGTCCTACCTACTGCTGCACGGCGAGTTGCCGACCCAGGCCCAGCTCGACGGTTTCGTGCACGAAGTCACGTTCCACACCTATGTGCACGAGAACATCACTGATCTGTTCGAGGGCTTCCGATACGACGCCCACGCCATGGGCATGGTCATCAGCGGTGTCAGCGCGCTCTCGACCTTCTATCCGGAAGCGAAGGACGTCGATGATCCGGCCAGTCGTTGGCAGCAGATCGTGCGTCTCGTCGCGAAGATGCCCACGCTCGCCGCTTATGCCTACCGGCACCATCGCGGGCTCCCCTACGTATACCCGGAGAACGAGCTCTCCTACACGGCGAATTTCCTCAACATGTTGTTCCGCATCGGCGCGCGTGATTACAAGCCGAATCCGGTGCTCGAACGCGCGCTCGACGTCCTGTTCATTCTGCACGCGGACCATGAGCAGAACTGCTCGGCGACGGCGATGCGAGTCATCGGTTCGTCGCAGGCCGATCCGTACTCGGCCACGGCCGGAGCGATGGCGGCCCTCTACGGTCCGCTGCACGGGGGCGCCAACGAGGCAGTGCTGCGCATGCTCAATCGCATCGGGCACGTCGACAACATCCCGTCGTTCATGGAGGGAGTGAAGAGGAGGGAAGAGCGCCTCATGGGTTTCGGGCATCGCGTCTACAAGGCCTATGATCCGCGCGCCAGCATCATCAAGCGCACCGCAGATGAGGTGTTCGCGGTGACGGGGCGTAACCCGTTGCTGGATATCGCGTTGGAGTTGGAGAGGATTGCGCTGAATGAGGACTTCTTCGTCGAGCGCAACCTCTACCCGAACGTCGACTTCTACTCGGGCATCATCTACCAGGCCATGGGATTCCCGGTCGAGTTGTTCCCGGTCATGTTCGCGATTCCAAGGACGGTGGGCTGGCTCGCGCAGTGGCAAGAGATGTTGAACGATCCCGAGCAGAGAATCGCGCGCCCGCGCCAGGTATACGTCGGTGAAGATTCGCGCGACTTCGTGCCGATCGATGAGCGTGGGTAGTTCGGAACGAGAAACCTGCATCGACCTCGAGCACCTCGGACTCGATGGGGCGATCTCGTGTTACGTCGTCGACGCCACCGAGCCGACGATCATCGATCCTGGACCGACCACCAGCCTCGAGCGGCTGGTGGACGAACTGCGATCTCGGGGCGTAGGCCGAGATGACCTTCGACACATCGCGCTGACCCACATTCACCTCGATCACGCCGGCGCCACAGGGCATCTTCTCCAGCTTTTTCCGCGGGCGACCGTGCATGTGCACGAGGATGGAGCGTCCCACATGGTGAATCCGGAGCGGCTCGTCGCCAGCACGCGCCGGACGTTCGGAGAGGCCCACGACCGCCTATGGGGTGACATGAAGCCAGTGCCCGCAAACCGTATGCAATCGTGGCGTGCAGGCGAGCCCGGTCCATGCCGGGAACTGCGTCCGATTTCGACCCCCGGACATATCGCACACCATGTGGCGTATCTGGACGAGCGGGACGGTACGCTGTATGCCGGTGACGCGATGGGCATCGTGCTGTCGGGTGGACCTTCGCACCCCCCGACGCCACCGCCCTCCGTGGACCTGAAGGCGTGGAGGCGAACGTTGAGAGACATCGGTGACATTGGACCGGAACGCTTTGCCGCGACGCATTTCGGAATCTACGAGGATGTCGAGACGAGGCGTGTGCAGATGCAGTCACGTCTCGATGCGTTGGAGGCGCGAGTGCGGGCCGCGTTGGCGGCGGGTGACGAAGAGGACGCCGAGCGGTTCGGGGACGAGGTGCGCGAGGAATTCGCGCCCTTCATGGGTGAGGATCGGGTCAATCGGTATTTCCAGATGTTCTCTGGGGCCACCGATTGGGCGGGAGTCGCTTTGTACTTGAAAAAGAATCCTTAGAAGGGTGTTGAAGAATGGGTCGGATACACGATCTCTGCCGTTCCGCTTTGGGGCTTTGCGCGCTGCTCGCGCTGCTGGGTGGGGCTATGCCGGAAGAGCTCACGGCTCAGAATGGTGACGAGGTACGCAGGCCGGTGCCGGCGCCGGTCGTGGTCCCGGCGGCGTATCAGCGATCGCTGGACCGTGGCTGGCGCAGCGAGGACGGCAGTCCTGGTCATTCGTATTGGCAGCAGTGGTCGTCGTACGATCTCGAGGCTCGGCTCGATCCGGAGACGTCCGAACTGGAAGGCACCGTCCGCATTTTGTACGTGAACAACGCGCCGGCGACGCTGGGAACGGTGTCGCTACATCTCCACCAAAACCTCTACGCCGAGGGATCGCCCCGCAGCAGTTCGGAGGAGATCACGGGTGGCGTGCGTCTCATGAGTGTCTCGGCGGACGGCGACGCGTTGGAAGAGGGTGACCTAGAGGACGGGCCCGGCTACGAAGTGAATGGGACGCTCATGCAGCTCCGGCCAGGGTTCCCGCTGGAACAGGGTGATACGCTCGAGCTCGAGCTCGAATGGCAAGTCGAGATTCCGCAGAATGGTTCCGGACGAATGGGGCACTCCGACAAGGAGATGTACTTCATCGCGTACTGGTTCCCGAAAATCGCGGTCTTCGACGATCTCCATCTCTGGGACGCCCAGCCGTACCTCGGAGCCTCGGAGTTCTACGACGGGTTCGGGAACTATACCGCTGCCATTTCCGTGCCGGCCGGCTGGACCGTCATGGCGACGGGGGAGCTACAGAATCCCGACGAAGTGTTGTCGGCGCTTACGCTCGACCGGCTGGCGGAGGCGGCGTCCTCCGACGAGTTGGTCATGATCGCCGGGCAGGCGGAACGCGATGCCGGCACGGTCACGGCTTCTGGAACCGACGGCTGGCTCACGTACCGTTTTGCGGCCGAGGACGTGCGCGATTTCACCTGGACCACGTCGAACGTTCAGCAGTGGGACGCGACATCGGCACTCGTGCCGGACAGGGATGAGGACGGCGAGGACGACCGTGTGTTGATCCACGCCTTCTGGCGTCCGGAGCGAGCACCGCTTTGGGTACAACAGTGGGAGTACGGAAAGCAGTCGATCGAGCACCACTCGGTGTACACGGGCTTTCCCTATCCGTGGTCGCACATGACGTCGGTCGAGGGCACCGACATCATTAGTGGCGGAATGGAGTTCCCGATGTTGACGCTGATCGGGCCGTACGAGGACGGCGACGTGCAGGCGCTCTTCAACGTCACGTCGCACGAGCTCGCACACATGTGGATCCCGATGATTGTGGGCTCCAACGAGAAGCGGCACGCGTGGATGGACGAGGGTTCGAGCACCTTCCTGGAAGACCAGAGCCGGATGGAGATCTGGCCCGGTGTAGATCATCACCGAGTCGAAGCCACCAACTACCTCCAGGTCGCCACGGCGGGGCTGGAACAGAGCATGATGCGGCACGCCGATTGGTATGAGCCGGGTCCGGGTGGCGGCGCCGCTTCGTACGCGAAGCCTGCGACGCTGATGGCCGCGCTTCGCGAGGTGCTCGGCGAGGAGACATGGGAAGAGGCGTACCGCGCCTTCATCTCAGAGTGGGCGTACAAGCATCCCTCGCCATGGGATTTTTTCGCGACCTTCGAACGATTTGCCGAGCAGGACCTCGATTGGTTTTGGACCTCCTTCTATTTCGAGACATGGACGCTCGATCACGCCGTCGGTTCGGTGCGCGCGCACACGTCGGGTGGTGCAACGGTGACGATCGAGGACCGCGGCTTCGCCCCCTTTCCGGTGACCGTGCGTCTCACCACGACACGGGGAGGTCAGATCGAGGAGAGGATACCGGTGGAGCACTGGCTTGACGGCAACAAGAGTTTCGAGATCGAGGTGCCCTCGTCCGCCGGTTCAGTCACGCGCGTGGAGGTCGATCCCGTGGGATACGCCCCCGACGTCGACCGCACGAACAACTTCTGGCCGCGAGGTCGATAGAGGCGGGCAGCGGCTGATCGCGGCTTGCTACTCTTCTTCCGCGGCCTCTAGGGGGGCGGCGAAAGTGACAACGGTGCCGCATGGCGCGCGCACGACGAGTTCATCCATTCCGTAGAGCGTTTGTCTGCGCGGTACCATGACCTCCGGTTCCACGAGCGAGTCGATTACCGTGTCCAGGTCGGCGACCTCGATGAACAGCCGTCATCGTGCCGTTCGACAATTCGCCTCCGATGTGCTCGACGCCCATCGCGTGCAGCCGCGGCCTGCTGCCCGCCGGTCCGTCCTGATGCGCTCCGTCGTTTCGTGGGCGCTCCGTTTGCTGCTGCGCGCCTACCCCGAGCCCTTTCGAGACCGCTTCGGTTCGGACCTTGAGGCCGCTCTCGAAGACCGTCTCGACGCCGTGTGGGCGGGACCGACGCTGCTGGTTCCGCCGCTCGTCGCTCGCGTCCTGATCGATGTGGCGCTCTGCGCCGTTCGAGAGCACGTGCGCCCGACGTTCCAGGCGCGATCACCCTCCGTCCATTCCAGCACCCGATGTCGCTTTCTCGGTTCTGTTGTTCGCCGGCTCGGGCTTGCTCCTGCGCAGCCTCGATCAGCTCTACCGCGTGGACATGGGCTTCAGCGGCGAGAACGTCACGCGAGTCACCGTGTCTTTGCCGAGCGCTCGCCACGACAGTCTCGTGTCGATCGTGCCTTTTTTC
>JAYZBT010000055.1:0-5129 GCA_036338615.1 Gemmatimonadota bacterium | reverse complement strand
AGCTCCAGAACCTCGACCACGCGGTCGTACGAGATGTCGGTTCCGCCCGATTCGCGTGCCGCCCCGTAGTTCAGGTTGGCGTCCACGGTCATGTGCGGGAAAAGCAGATGGTCCTGGAAGACGAAGCCTATGCGCCGATGTTCCGGGCGCGTGAAGAGCTTCTGGTCGGTATCGGCGATCAGGCGGTCGCCGAGTTGGATGCGAGCGAAGTCGGCCTTGAACAGCCCCGCGAGGATCGAGAGGATGGACGACTTCCCGCTTCCGGAGCGACCGAAGAGCGACGTCACGCGCCGGTCGCACTCGAATGCGACGTCCAGTTCGAACCCGTCGGGGAAGCGGTGTCGGCACGCGAAGCTCAGGTGACTCACCGGCGTCGCGTCCGGCGCTCGAGGAACTCACTCGCGGCGAGCGCCGCTCCCGCCAACAGGATCGAGACCGCCACGAGTGGCCAGATCGCGTCCAGCCCGCCCACGCGGTCGCGCATCGAGTAGATGAGCAGTGGAATCGTCTGCGTGCTCTCTCGCTGGCTGACGAGCATGACCGTGGCACCGAACTCACCCAGACTGCGAGCGAAGGCGAGCACACTTCCAGAGATCACGCCGTGCATCGCGAGCGGCAGACTGATCGTGAAGAAGGTTCGTGTTCGCCTGGCTCCCAGGGTGCGAGCCGCCATCTCCAGACGCGGATCGACTCCCTGGAAACCCAACCGGATCGCGCGCACCATGAGCGGGAAGCTCATCACCGCGGCTGCGACCACCAAGCCCTTCCAGTCGAACGCGACACGGATCCCGAAGGTGCTACGTAGGAACCGTCCCACGGGGGCGTCGGCCTGGAACAAGAGCAACAACATGTATCCCGTGACCACCGGGGGTAGCACGAGTGACAAGTTGAGGAATACCTCGACCAACCACTTGGCTCTGAACTCCTTCCTGGCCAATACGTACCCGAGCGGGATCGCCAGAGGGAGGGTGAAGAGAACCACGTACCCACTGACGGTGAGACTCAGTCGGATCGCGTTCCACTCGGCTTCGTTGAACACGCTCGTGCGCTAACCCGACACGGGGGTGAGTCGCGGAGTGAACCCGTGACGCCGGAAGACTCGTGCGGCATCCAGCGAAGTGAGGTACGCGTAAAACTCCGCGGCGCCTTCTACTCTTTCGGAGTGTCGCAAAAGCATCAACGGATACTGAATCGGGCTGTGCGATTGGGGATCGATCTCGAACAACACTCGCACATTGGGACTGGCGGCGGCGTCCGACGCATAAACGATTCCGATAGGGACGCCCCCTGTTTCGACGTAACCGAGCGCCGTGCGCACGTTGCTGCCGGGAATGAGGCGTTCATGGAGGACCTGCCAGAGCTCGGCTCGTTCGAGGGCTTCGCGGGCGTAGATCCCCGCAGGGACGGATGAAGGCTCCGCGATCGCGATCTCCCCTACGGACTCCGCTGCGAGGTCGAGCAAACTGGTCAGACGTTGTTTCGAGTCCGAGCGGGCGACCACGACGAGGCGATTCGAAACGAGCTCGATCTGCTCGAGCAGGCGGCTTCCCCCGCGCTTGTTCGTCGCGGCCGCATCGGCCCACTCGAGATTCGCGGGAAGAAACAGATCTGCTTCGCCGCCACTCTGAATTTGAACGGCCAGGCTGGAAGAGCTCGAGAGCGTCAGCTCCACCTGGTATCCCGTCTCCTCCTGGAAGCGGTCGCGCAGCTCCGTGATCGCGTCGGTCATGCTGGATGCCGCGAACATCTGAATCCGCGCGGGAGCTTCGGGAGCGGCGCAGCTCACGAGCAGGATCGTGCAGAGCAGCGGGGTGAGGTGGAGTCCCGGGAAGTTCAATGTCATTGCGACGGGAAGAGCTCGTCGGTCTTGGCAGACATGATGAAGTCGTTCCGATGAAGCCCGCCGATCTTATGGGTCCACCAGGTCACCGTAACGCTGCCCCACTCCGTCAGGAGCGCCGGGTGGTGACCCTCCCGCTCGGCCGCGGCACCTACGGCGTTCGTGAAGCCGAGAGCGCCAATGAAGTCGGGGAACTTGAACGTTCGCTCGAGGCGCTCGATCTCATCTCGCTCGACGATCGTCCACTTCGGCACCTCGGGGTGTAGCAGCTCGCGCTCCTCGTCCGTGACCATGGGTGCGCCGACACGGCACGCCTCACACTTGCCCTGCGCTAGGTCGCTCATTACTACGCCTCCTCCGATTACCGGCGGTTGATCGGCAAGTCCAAGTCGGACCGATCGATGATTCTGCCGCCCTTGATCACCAGGTCGATCTCCTGTGCGTTGCTGATGTCATCGAGGGGGTCTGCCGACAGCACGACGAGGTCCGCGAGCTTGCCCTCTTCCACGGAGCCGATTTCGCGCTCCTTGCCCATGAAGATCGCAGCATTCAGGGTGCCGATGCGAATGGCTTCAAGAGCCGAGATCCCACCCTCCACCATCAGCTCGAGTTCCCGGTGTGAAGCGGGACCCGTGGACTGGTCAGAGCCCAGGACGATCACGCCACCGGCCTCGGTGATCAGTCGCAGATTCTCCTGCGCGACCGGGGTCATGACTTTCATCCATGTCGTCCAGGTGCGCGCCGCGTATGCGTCCCGGACGGTGGTGCGAAGCTGCTGGACGGCCTCCGGCTCGTATGTCGCTTGATAGATCGGCCGATCGAGGAACTCGGGGTGTTCCACTAGGCGGCTGTAGCTCTCTCCGATCGTGAGCGTCGACACCATCGGCACTTTGGTGGCCGCCATGAGGCCGACGAAGCCTTCGCTCACCGGACCCTGGATGATAGGGTGCGCAAGCGTATTGATGCCGGCTTCGATCGCCTGTCGAGCGCGGAATTCGTGCGAGATGTGAACCGTGGTCCGTATGCCACGTTCGTTGAAATATTTGCCGATCTTGGCCATGAGCCCCGGATCGAGCAGAGGGATGAGCGGCCGAGTCCCCCACCCGTGCTCGTCGAAGGTAAGCTTCACGAGGTCCGGCTCCCGAGCGATGTGCGCATCGAGCTGCGGAATATCACCGGGCCACTCGTCGACCAGCGTCGCGCCCGAGCCCCCACCATGGCCGCCGGGAGCGGTCACGACCCCACCTGTCGCGAAGATGCGTGGGGCCGTGATCTCTCCCGCGCGTTCCCTCGCCCGGAGCCCCATGATGTAGTCCGGATTGTTGCCCGCATCGAAGACGCTCGTAAAGCCACTGTACAGGAAGCCGTGCAGCGCTCGCATCCCTGTCCGCTCGTCCGGACCGCCGCGTCCGCGGCCTCCCGAGAGGTGGATGTGCATGTCCATGAGGCCGGGGATCAGAAACTTGCCGCGGCCGTCGATTCGCTCGGCCCCGGCTGGCGCCTCGATCTCCCGTGCGGCGACCCGGGTGATGCGGTCGCCCTCTACCAACACCCACGTGTTCGGCACCGCCGGACGTCCGGTGCCGTCGATGAGCGTAATGTCCTCGATCAGCAGCGAGGACTGACCCTCGAGCGGAGCTTGAGTGGCCAGGAGAAGCAAGGCTGTGAAGCACAGAGTAAGTCGGCGCATGGGACGCTCGTTCGAGTGGCATAGTATTGCGGGACGGGCCAAGCATTCCGAACGTACGCGCCCGACGGGCGATGCGCGCCACATGTTCGATACACGCGAGAAGAAGCCGATGCACGACGAAAACACTTTGAGCGATCCCTTGGACTCTGCCGCCGCGTGGCACGAGGCGGGGCTGGGCGTGGCTCTCGCGACCGTGGTGAAGACATGGGGATCCGCGCCGCGCCGGCCGGGCTCACAGATGTGCATCAACGAGCACGGAGAGTTCGTGGGATCGGTGTCCGGCGGATGCGTGGAAGCAGCCGTCATCGAAGAGGCGACGGCGCTGCTCGAGCGCGGTGGGACCAAGCTGCTTTCCTACGGTGTCACGAACGAACAGGCTTGGGAGGTTGGGCTGGCCTGCGGCGGTCAAGTCGAGGTGTTCCTGGAGCGTGTTGAGTGAGGAGCGCGACGCTGGACGCACTACTGAACGCTCGCGCGCAATCGGAAGCAGTCGTGCTCGTGACCGATCTCGAGACGGGCGAACAGGACTTGCTTCGGCCTTTTCCGGCGCGCGGCGCCGCCCCTGAGGAGGCGCCAGACCCAGCGATCGCCGAGGCCGCGCGGCAGGCCGTACTCACGGACCGCTCGGGGGTATTCGAGACCGACTCGGGCAGGGTGTTCCTACAAGTGTTCAATCCGTCCGTGCACGTCATCATCGTGGGAGCCGTGCACATCGCGCAGGCGCTCTCCGCCATGGCCGTCCAGGCCGGTTACCGCGTGACCGTCGTCGATCCTCGCGCGGTCTTCTCGACCGCGGAGCGGTTTCCCGGCATCCCACTTCTGCAGGCCTGGCCAGAGGAGGGGCTCTCGGAGCTCGGCTTCGACCGCCGCACCGCCCTCGTGACCGTGACGCACGACCCGAAGCTCGATGACCCCGCGTTGCAAGCGGCGCTCGCGAGTCCCGCGTTCTACGTCGGGGCGCTCGGTAGTCGCCGCAACCACGCCGTGCGCCTCGAGCGCCTGCGCGCTGCTGGCTTCGCTGACGACGACTTCGCGCGCATACACGCGCCGATCGGGCTCGATATCGGGGCGCGTACGCCTGGCGAGATCGCGGCGGCGATTCTGGCGGAGATCGTGCGGGAGCTCAGAGCCGAGTCCGGATGACTCGGTACCAGGGCCGGTTGAGATTCGCAGCGGTCGTACTCGCAGCGGGTTCCTCGACCCGCATGCGGGGCTCGCACAAGCTGCTCGAGCACCTCGACGGGCAGCCGATGGTGACGGCCGCCGTGAGTGCGGCGCTCGACTCGGGCGCCGACCCGGTCGTGGTCGTCACCGGCCACGGGTCGACGGCGGTGGAGCAGGCGCTTCCCGACGGCGTGCGCTTCGTGCACAACCGCGCTCACGTCGACGGACTCTCTTCATCGCTGCGAGTGGGCGTGCGAGCGCTCCCGCCGGATGTGGACGCGGCCATGGTTTCGCTGGGTGACATGCCGTTCGTCGCTCCACACCACTTCGAGGCCCTCGTCCGTGCCTGGCGACCCGGTGCGATCGTCGTGCCGGTGCACCAGGGTCGTCGAGGGCATCCCGTGCTTTGGTCGGCCGCCTTCTTCGACGAAATGT
>JAYZBT010000054.1:0-4236 GCA_036338615.1 Gemmatimonadota bacterium | reverse complement strand
CCGATCCATGCTCTCGATTCCGCGGTCGTCGTCGGCGAATCGGATGTCTCCCTCCATGTCGACGCGTACCGAGCAGCGGTCCGTCTCCCAGGAGATTTGGTAGTCCTGATCGTTGCCGTTCACCGATGGCCTCTTTTTCGCTTCCTGGCGGTGCGGTCGAGACGCTCAGATGCGACGATATCGAGCCGTTGCAGCTCGTACAGGCTCTGGTCCGACAGCTGGCGTCCAGGCGCCCTAGGCGACGGTTCGGCGCTGTTCGACTTCTGCTACAACGCGCCCAGGTCTGGTTCCCCGATGGGGTACGCCTCTTGGATCAGCCGACACAGCCCGAGGACCCGCCCCTCCCCGAGTGGCGGACCCACCACCTGCAGCCCCACGGGCAGACCGTTCGCGTCGAGCCCGCAGGGCACCGATGCGACGGGTAGGCCCGTCAGGCTCAGCGTGAACGTAGGGGCGATCCAGTCGACGTAGGTCTTCATGGCCCGACCGCCCACCGTGGCGGGGTAGTTCTGCTCCACGGGGAACGGGGAGACGGCCATGGAAGGGGTCAGCAGGAAGTCGTAGCGCTCGAAGAAGCGCTCGAAGAACGCCCACATTCTTCCACGGACACCGTGCGCCCACGCGACCTGTTCGGTCGTCACCCTCAGGCCAGCTTCGATGTTGCCGCGCACGTTGTCACCCAGTTCCGGTAGGCGGTGCATGTGCTCCTGCATATGCGCCACCATCCAGACGCCGCGCAGATGCAGGAACGCCTTGCGGCCGTCCGAGAACTCGAGATCGACCGGGTCGACCATTGCGTCTCCGTCCGCGAGACCGAACGCGGCCGCATGGCAGCGCTGCTCGACGGACGCGTCGATGCCCAGACGGACGATGTCGGGGCAGTACGCGAGCCTCACTCCTGCGAGTCTCGCCTCGGAAACGGAGCCCACGAAGTCGCGCCCCTTCGTCGGCTGCTTGAGAGGGGAGCGCGGGTCCGGCCCCGCCATCGCCTGGAGCGCCAGCGCGACGTCCCCGGCTGTGCGCGCCATGGGGCCGGTCACGCCCAGGTCGTCCCACGGCCAGGCCGTCGGGAAGGTCGGGACGAGCCCCGGCGAAGGGCGGATGCCGACCAGTCCGCAGAAGGACGCAGGAATCCTGAGCGACCCACCCAGGTCGCTGCCTTCGGCCACTCCGATCATGCCACTTGCCAGGGCGGACGCTCCGCCCCCTGTCGAGCCGCCCGCGCTCAGTGCCGAGTTCCAAGGATTGCGCGTGCGACCGAAGACCTCGTTGAAGGTGTTGCCTCCCGCGGCGAACTCCGGCGTGTTGGTCTTTCCGATGATAATCGCCCCGGCCGCGCGCAGACGTTCCACCACCAGCGCATCGGCGTCGGCAACGTTGTCGACGTAGAGTGGCGAGCCGTACGTCGTCGGCAGGCCGGCCACATCCGTGATGTCCTTGATGCCGACGGGGACGCCGCACAGGGGCCCCGGCTGCGCGCCCCCTCTCAAGGTCGCCTCTAGATCGCGCGCGTCGTCGAGCGCGCGCGCGTTCGGCGCAACCACCGCATTCAGCGTCGGGTTGTACCGGTCGACCCGGTCGAGCGCCGCTTGGGTGACCTCGACCGGGGACGCGTCGCCGGTCGAGACCAGACGAGCGATCTCCGTGGCGCTGAGGGCGGCTAGATCGCTCAGCTCCCGAACTCTCCCACGAACGCAACCGTCCGCGCGAAGGCCGCTTCACGGCCTCTGAACTTCCAAGGGAAGCAGCCGATGGTGACGCGCTCGTTCTGCAGCTCGGGTGCCGAAATCTCTCCGTCCATGTTCTCGATGTGGATGCAGTTCCCGAGAAACCTGCCGATGAGGAGGTTCATGGGGTGGTCCGTCGAGACCGCGTCCAATCCCCAGATCTCGATCTCCTTTTCCAGCAGCCATGGCACCATGTCGCGGTGCGGGCCCGGGTGCATGTGGATGTACCGCTCCTCGTTCGCTTCTTCACCGAATTGCGCGTACCTGTGCCACCCGGTATGCAGGATGAGGATGTCTCCCTTTCGGACCTCGACCTTCGATGCTAGGACTTGCGCTTGATGTACTTCACCTCGAAGGGCGGATAGTACGGCCAGGCACAGATGTCTTGGTTCAGCGGTTGCGAGAGGTCGTAGATCTTCATGCCGATGACTCCGGCTTCATGAGCAGATAGGAGGGGGGCGCTGGCTGACAGCTTTCACCAGCAAGTTCGGGAGTTTCCGCGATTGCCGTGGCGGGTGCAAGCCTCGTCTCATCCGAGCAGGTCGGGTGGCCCCCCCACCCACTCGAGGGCAGAGGCGAGGGTCTGGAAGACTCGCACCGATTGCGGCGACCCGTCGCTGACCATCTGGTAGAGCCTGGCGAGCCCGAACGAGAGGTCGCTGCCTGAGATCACGACGGTCTTGAACTCGATGTCGAGGTCCGCGAAGCGGCTTTCGACGATGCCCCAGAGGCGCCGCAGTCCGCCCGGGGTCACACCGGCCATGTCCGCGAGCCTCAAGTCTACGATCTCGTGTAGGCCCGGGCGCCAGTCGGGCGTTTCGAACAGGTCGAGATAAAACCTGATGTGGTCATCGTCCGAGACGGCTCCGCGCCAGGTGGTCACGAAAACACCGTGGTCGGCATGAATGCGACAGGTGATGGGACTGGGGACGTGGTTCTGCGAGGTCTGCATCTACGGTGTCTTTTTCTCCACGGTGAGGGCACGACGACCTGAAATCTAGAGGGGTGACTGGAGGGATGGCATCGAGCCCTAGCGTGCCCGGCACGTACGGAGCCATTCTGCGCGACCGTTTCGCGTACACGATCAGCAGGCGACGTTGGCACAAAAGGAGCAGCCCTCACTGAGCAAGCCGCTGCACGCGCCAACCTTGACCGAGCTGCTCGGCATCGAGGTACCTCTGATTCAGGCTCCGATCGGGAGTGCCGCCTGTCCCGAGTTGGCTGCCGCCGTGTCCAACGCGGGGGGACTGGGCTTCCTGGGCCTTTCGTGGCACGACCTCCCGCGTTTGCGCCAGGCCATCGCGACGACTCAATCGCTCACACCCCGCACGTTCGGAGTGAATCTCGTCCTGGAATGGCCCCAAGATGAACGCCTCGAGGCGAGCCTCGAGTCAGGGGTCCCGGTGGTCTCGACGTTTTGGGGCGACCCGGCCCGGTATGTGCGACGAATTCGCGCCAGCGGAGCCCTTCATCTTCACACGGTGGGCTCCGTGCTCGAGGCGTGCCGTGCGGTCGAACTGGGGGTGGACGTCGTCGTCGCGCAGGGCGTCGAGGCAGGCGGACACGTAGGCGGGAACGAGCCACTTCGCTCCCTGCTGGCCGCCGTGATCGAAGCGGTCGATCCTACCCCGGTGGTCGCTGCCGGAGGGATCGCCACGGGAGCGCATGCCGCCGAACTGGTCGCCCTCGGCGCCGCCGGCGTATGGGTTGGCACCCGATTCGTGTGTAGTACCGAAGCCAACGCGCATGCGATGTACCAGGAGGCGATCATCACTGCAAAGGGAGACGAGACGTTCCATGGCGAGGTGTTCGACGGCGGGTGGGAGCGGGCCCCCCATCGTGTTCTTCGCAATTCGACCGTGAGCGCCTGGCTGGAGGCGGGGAGCCCCGAGCCTGGGGAGCGGCCCGGGGAGGGCGAGATCGTGGCGCGGCATCCCGATGGCAGAGCGGTCGAGCGATATGCAGTGACGCTTCCCCAGCGGGGGACGCTGGGAGACGTGGAGGCCTTGGCGCTCTACGCCGGGACTGGCGTGGGCGACGTGCATGCCGTGGCACCCGCTGCGGAGATCGTCTCCGAGTTCAGAGAGTTTCTCGGTGTACCCGTACCCGTCGAGCGCTAGCGTTCCCGCGTGATTCACTTCGGTACACACTTGGCGGTCCCGGTGCTGGGGCGGCTCTATCGCGCCTCTCATCTGTAGAGGCGTCGCTGAGCGCGCGAGCCGACTTTCCCGATAGGCTGGCTGCTCCATCCACTTCCACGCGGTTGTGCTCGCACGTGTAGGGGCGGTAGGACCCGACGATCACCACGTCTTCTATCAACCGTTCCTCAGAGGCCGAACCAGACCCGCAGGTTGCGCGGTTGCGGACTTGAGCGAAAGCTTGGGGTCTGGACGTAAGGAGGGCCAATGAATCACCAGTCGCGGCGTCGCTTTCTCGGGTATTTCTCGGGCATCGGCTTGTCATCCACGCTCATGCCGGGCGCGCTGTGGGCAAAGGTCCACGAGAGCCA
>JAYZBT010000053.1:0-5245 GCA_036338615.1 Gemmatimonadota bacterium | reverse complement strand
CCGAAGCTGACGCCGGTGAACAACGGCCCGACGCCCACCGAGAACGACACGTGAGCCTGCCCGCGATCTTCGGTGGCGCTCAAAGCGGGCACGGCGGCGAGCACCAGAGTCAGTTTGGCAGCGGTACGCACGGTAATCCTCCCATAGTGAGACCGCCGACATATAATGCACGGGTCGTGCCAAGCACGGCAATGTCTCGTAACTCATTGCCCTGTAGCGCGTTGCAGTGTACACCGCATGTGGGCTCTGTCCCGGCACCGGGACACTGAGGCGAAGTGAGGGGACACCAATCCTCAAGTCCCGCGCACCACGAGCGCGTTCATGAAACGATCGAGTTCTTCCTCCGAGGTCATCAGGTTGGGTGAGACCCGCAGCGAGTTGAGGTCCCCGCCGAACGTTCGCACGACGGCACCTTCGGCCTCGAGCAGGTCCGGGCCCAACTCGGGTGCGGCGCGACCAACGACCTCGACGGCCATGATCACCGACGACAGCGACCACTCCCGGGGGGACCGCCACTCCAGCGACGGCTCGGCGTCGACGCGATCCCTCACGCGTCGCCAAAGCGCCTGGTAGCGCCGACTCTTCTCGGCCTGGCCCAGGGCTGCTTGGAAGGTGAGCGCGTCGCCGAGGGCGACGACCGCGGGCCACGCCCGCGTCGAGTAGTCCTCGTAGTCGCGGGCGGTGCCGTCCATCCTCGACCCCGCCGTCTTGTGCCACATGCGGGGCAGCCTCGGCCTGAGGGCCTCCGAGACGTACAGCAGACCGAGTCCTTTGGGCGATTGCACCCATTTGTGAGCGCTCATCGCGTAGGCGTCGACGCCGGACGAGCCGATATCCACCGGGATCATGCCGACGGATTGTGCGCCGTCGACGAAGACGTAATCGACACCGCGGGCACGGGCGGCCGCGGCGATCTCACGCATTGGATGGCGGAGCCCGATCATGTTGTCCACGTGTGGGATCACCAAAACGCGGGTCTCGGGTCGTACCGCATCCGCGTGTAGGGCGACGACCTCCTCGGCCGTCAACTCGGCTCCGCGCTCGACGGGGAAGGCGAAGCGACGCACCGAAAAGCCGCGACGTTCTGCCAGCGCATCCCACGCGACCGCGGCGCCGGCGTGGTTGATGGAGCTGAAGAGGATCTCGTCGCCGGGCCCCAACTGGAGTCCGTGGGCGAGGATGTTGAAGCCTTCCGTCGTGTTGTGCGTGATGGCCAGGTCGTCCACGCCGCAGTTCAGGAGTGCTGCAGCTTGGGCGCGAGCCTGCTCGGCCAGTTCGCGCCAGACACCACCCCAAACGTAGAGCGAAGGGTGGGACTCGCAGAGCTGGAGATAGCCAGCATGTGCCTCCACTACCGGACGCGGTGCCGTTCCGATCGAGGCGTGGTTCAGATAGTTGAGGTCGGGGGCGAGCATGTACTGATCGCGCAGGCGCCGGATCGCAGACAAGCTGTCGGCTTGGAACGAGAGTTGCGCCATCGACGACGTGAGCGCGGCCTCGAGAGCCTCTGCACGCGCCAGGATCGGGGCCCCGACGGCGCCGCCTGCGAGGAGCTTGAGAAATCTCCGGCGGGCCGGCAACGTATCAGTCATTCGAGTCCTCTCAGAAGCGCCGTTTGATCGTGGCCTTGATCCTCGGCGTGGATGGTGGAAGATTAATACCGTCCGGTCGATGCGGTTGCGTCGGCGCCAGAGCGGCCCCCTGGCCGCCTGAAGAGGACGAGTCCACGGCTCCAGTAAGCACCGGAGTCCATACGATGGCATCTGTGGCAGCTTGGCTCAATCGGATGCCTAACTCCGCAACATGGGTTCAGACGTGCCCGATTCGCCAGAAAAAACACAGGGCGAGGGAGACCGCAACAAGCCGCCGCGCAACAAGCGGCGCCGTCGTGGTCGCCGTCGCCGTCGTCCCCCAAGTCAGGAACGACAGCACGAGCCGACAGAGCAGGAGCTTCTCGCTCAGATCCCCGATGATCCGGCAGAGCTCGAAGCCGAGTCACGGCCTCTGGGCCTGCTCGAGGTACTGGGCAGTGGCTCGGGATTCGTGCGACATCGGGAGTCCGGGTACACACCGGGCAACGACGACATCTATGTCGGCTCTCGCATCATCCAAAAGTACGGGCTCCGTACCGGAGACGAACTCGTCGGCATTGTAGGGCGGCCGAAGAATGGCAAGAGCCCGCCACTCGCGCACCTACAGCGCGTGAACGACAAGTCGCCGGAGGATATGGTGAGGCGGCCCGAATTCCAGCGCTTGGGAGCGACGCATCCGAACGAGCAGCTCGTGCTCGAGTGCGGCCGCACCATGCTCGGCCAGCCGGACTACACGAATCGCGTCATCGATCTGATCTGCCCACTGGGCAAGGGTCAACGCGCGATGATCGTAGCACCTGCCAAGGCTGGTAAGACCACGATCCTCCAGGCGATCGCCCAGGGCATCGTGAGCAACAACCCGGAGTGCCATCTCATGATCCTCCTGGTGGACGAACGTCCCGAAGAGGTGACGGAGATGGAGCAGTGCGGCTTCGGCGAGGTGATCGCCTCGACGTTCGACCGGCCTGCGGAGCGGCACGTGCAAGTGGCCGAGATCACCCTGGAGCGCGCGCGTCGTCGTGTGGAACAGGGTGAGGATGTCGTCATCATCCTCGACTCCATTACGCGCATGGCGCGATCGTACAACACGGTCAAGTCGGGTAGCGGACGCACGTTGTCCGGTGGCCTGGACACCAACGCGCTCGAGAAGCCGAAACGCTTCCTGGGCAGCGCTCGCAAGATTTCCGACACGCAAGGCGGCGGATCGCTGACGATCATCGCGACCGCGCTCGTGGACACCGGGTCCCGCATGGATCAGGTCATCTTCGAGGAATTCAAGGGCACTGGGAACAGCGAGCTCGTTCTGTCGCGTGAGTTGGCCGACCGCAGGATCTATCCGGCGATCGACCTACCCGCCTCCTCCACGCGCAAGGAAGAACTGCTGCTCGACGCCGATGCGCTCTGGTTGTCCCATGCCATGCGCCGTCAGCTCGGTGGGGCAGGTCCGGCGGATGGCATGGTGGAGCTGCTGGGCGCCATGAAGAAGACCGAAACCAACCGCGACCTGATCAACTGGGCCCGGAACCAATAGAGTCGACGGGAGCGTCCGCCAGGAGCGCGGCCAACCGATCGAGGCTCTTCTGAAGCTCCTCGCTCTGGGCGCGGTCCATGGACAGCGCCCAATAGCCCATTAGCGGGTTGCGCCCGAGATCGCCGGACTCGCGCCAACGCGCGCGGGTTCCCGTGCCCTCGGGGCTGAGTTCTACGACGCCGTCGATCCACATGCCCCCGTCGTTCACCTCGACGCGATAGCGGACCAGGGTCGGTGGGTCGGCTTCCGTGATCGAGAAAGCTCCGTTGCCGAATTCCTGATCCTGCCAAGCGAGCGTCGCTCCGGCTCCTCTTGCCGGGCCTGAAATCATGCTGCTGTCCGGCCACGGCGTCCAAGCCTTCCAGCCATCCGGAGAGTCGAGGTAGCGAAACGCGGCATCCGGGTCCCCCGGGAGAAGGACGGTGGCTTCCGCTTCCCAGGTCGCCGGCAGGATGAAGCCCAGAGCGAGAATGCTGGAGAGTACGAGCGCACCCGCACCCAGAACCTTCGTGCCGAAGCTGAATGGGCTAGTGCTCATTGGGCTTCGTCCCGGCTGCGCAGGACACCCTCGAGGACCTGCCAGACGTTCCGCGCGAGGCGCTCGTGTCCTTCTGCTGTCGGATGGATATGATCTTCCTGGTTGAGTTCGGGCACGCCTGCGACGCCCTCGAGTAAGAAGGGGATGAGGGTCGCACCGGTTTGCTCCGCGACACTCACGAAGGTCTGTCGGAATCGGTCGGTATAGGCCGACCCCATATTCGTGGGGGCTTCCATGCCGGCGATCACCACTTTGGTGTCCGGGTACTGTGCGAGCGTTCGCTCGACAATCGCCCGCAAGTTGTTTTCGAGGTCCGCCGGGTCGAGGCCGCGCAACCCGTCGTTTGCACCGAGCTCCAGGACCAGCACGTTGATCGGTTCGCGAAGTATCCAACCCAGACGTCGGAGTCCTCCCGCGCTGGTTTCCCCCGAAACGCCGGCGTTCACGGCCCGAATGGGTAGCCCGGCCGAATCGGCCAGTTCCGCCACAAGCGCCACGTAGCTATCCTCGTCGGTGGATAGGCCGAGGCCTGCGGTGAGGCTCGTGCCCAGGAAAACAACGGCGGGGCGCCGTGGGTCGCTCGGCGGATCTTGGGCGACCCCGGCCCCTTTGGCCCCTGTGGCCTCTGCGGTTCCCGATGCTGCCGTTGCGACGACATCGGGTGAATCGAGCGTGGCCGAGTCGGGCGTATCGGGCTGGATGCAGGCGGCGCATGCGAGGGTCGAAATGAACAGGAAGCGTCGAATATGATGATCGTGGCCGAGGGCCTCGAAAAAACCTACATGAGCGGCGGGCAGCCCCTTCGAGTGCTGGCCTCGCTCGATCTGGAAGTCGAAACCGAGTCGTTTCTGGCCGTCGTCGGACCTTCCGGAAGCGGGAAGACCACGCTTCTGGGTCTGCTGGCCGGGCTCGACGAGCCCACTGAGGGTCGCGTGTACCTCGATGGCCAAGACATCTTCGGTCTCACAGAAGACGGGCGTGCCGAGTTTCGGCTGCAACAGGTTGGTTTTGTGTTTCAAACGTTCTATCTACTTCCGACGCTGACCGCGCTCGAGAACGTACTGGTCCCGTTGGAACTGCGAGGCGCCGCCAAGGGACTCCGTAGTGACGCTACCGCACTTCTCGAGCGTGTGGGGCTAGGTGACCGGCTCGACCACTTTCCGGCTCAACTCTCCGGTGGAGAGCAGCAAAGAGTAGCCCTGGCTCGAGCCTTCGCCAATCGCCCGAAGATCCTGTTCGCCGACGAGCCAACCGGAAACCTCGACCAGGAAACGGGCGGGGCGATCGTCGAGATGCTGGAAGAACTGAACCGGGACGCGCAGACGACGCTGGTCATGGTGACACACGACCTCACGCTCGCCGAAAGGGCGCATTGGGGGGTCGCGCTGGCGGGCGGGCGAATCGTCTCGGACCGGGCGGGGAAGGCTGGGCGGGGCAGAGCGGGTGAGTAGCGGACCCAGCCGCCGGGTACGTGGCAGGCTATCGCTCGGCTTTGCGCTGCGCTTCGCGATGCGGGAAGGCCGTCACAGCTTCCGGCGAGTGGGCGTCTATATGGCCTCGATCACGCTCGGTGTGGGAGCCTTG
>JAYZBT010000052.1:0-11418 GCA_036338615.1 Gemmatimonadota bacterium | reverse complement strand
CACTCAAATGCAGGTGCAGGTCGCCCAGCGCGTGGTCTACACGCTTCGGGCCAAGCTGCTGGCGCACCTGCAGGCGCTCCCGCTGCGGCACCACATGCTGACCCCAACGGCGGATTCGGTCTACCGACTCGATGCCGACGCGCACTGCGTGGACGACCTGATCATCGGCGGTGCGTTCCCGCTGACGCTCGCGACCCTCAATCTGACGATCATGTTCGCGGTCCTCGTTTACGTGGACCTCACGCTCGCCCTGCTATCGCTCGTGGTGGCGCCGTTTCTTTACGTGAGCCTTCGCTTTTACTCCCGCACCATGCTCGACCGTGCCGAGAACGTGAAGGCGTTGGAGGCGACTTTGATCGAGCGCGCCTTCGAGATTCTCTCCTCGGTCGCCGCGGTCAAGAGCTTCACCCGGGAGCGTCACGAACTGGCCCGATTCTCGAGCTCCGGTGACGACACCATGCGGGCCCGGCTCGAGTTCACGTGGCAGGAGTCGCTCTTTTCGGTCGTGGTGACCGCCATCACGCTCGCCGGCACGGCGCTGGTCCTCATCGTCGGCGGACTTCACGTCCTGAACGGCACGTTGACCCTGGGGAGCCTGCTCGTCGTCATCGCGTACCTCGCCGCGGTCTATGACCCGATCTCGGCGATCGCTCACTCGACTGGATCCCTGCAGCAGGCCGTCGCGAGCGCTCGTCGGGTCCGCTCGATCTTCGCGCTCACCCCCGAAGTTCTCGACGACCCTGCGGGGATCGACGCTTCCGACATTGCCGGCCATGTCCGCTTCGATGCGGTGAGCTTCAGCTACGGCGAGCGGGGCCAAATCCTCGATTCGATCAGCTTCCAGGCGAGGCCCGGGGAGATGGTGGCGTTGGTCGGTCTCACAGGGGCCGGCAAAACGACGATCGCGAGCCTGATTCCCAGGTTCTTCGAGCCTGGCGCCGGCCGTGTCCTCATCGACGACGTCGATGTGTCTGGGTACGGATTACGATCGCTTCGCGAGCAGATCGCGCTGGTCCCGCAGCAGCCAGTGCTGTTCACCGGAACGATCGCCGACAATATCCGCTACGGGCGCCTCGACGCTTCCGACCCCGAAGTGGAGGCTGCGGCGCGAGGCGCCAACCTGCACGATACCGTGACCCGTCTGCCGTTGGGCTACGAGTCCCCGGTTCACGAGGCTGGTGCGACGCTCTCGGGCGGTGAGCGCCAACGCATCGGGATCGCGCGTGCGTTGCTGAAGGCGGCGCCGATCCTGATCCTGGATGAGCCGACCTCCGCGGTCGACGCGATCTCCGAAGGGGCGATCTTCGACACGCTGCGGCGGCTACGCCCCCACCACACCATGCTGGTCATCGCCCACCGTCTCTCCACGGTCCGCGACGCCACGCGCATTCTCGTGCTGGACGGTGGGCGGCTGATCGCACAGGGACCACACGACGAGTTGATCTCGACCTGCGACCTCTATCGGCAGATGTGCGCTCGCCTATCCGTGGGCGAATCGCTAGAGAGCGCGAGCACCGTCGACGAGTTGCTGCGAGTTACTTCGTGAAGATCCTGTTCGCCGGTATCGTCGCCCGCTACCCCTTCGGTGGCGTCACCTGGTGTTCACTCATGTATCTGCTCGGCCTGCGCGCGTTGGGGCACGAGGTCCTCTACATCGAGGACACCGGCGAGTGCATCTACGACCCCGAGCGCGACGAGATCACCACCGACCCTGGCTACGGTACGCGCTACATCCATGAAGCGCTCGAGCCGTTCGGCCTCGGCGACCGCTGGAGCTTCATCAACTACGACGGGTCCTATCACGGTTTGTCGAAGGACGCCGTGCGCGCCTATTGTGCCGAGGCAGACCTCTTCGTGAACCTCTCCGGCGGCTCCTGGTTTTGGCGTGACGAGTATGCCGCGATCCCGCGCCGGGTTTTCGTCGACTCCGACCCCGTGTTCACGCAACTCGCGATCGCGAAGGGCGAGGCTTGGTACGTCGAGTTCTTTCGGGGATTCGACCACCTGTTCACCTTCGGAGCTAACATCGGCACGCCGGCATGCGACGTGCCCACGAGCGGCTTCGACTGGCACCCGACCCGGCAGCCCGTGGTGACCGACCTCTGGCACACGCCAGACGCGCCGTCCGGTGACCGCTTCACGACCGTCATGACGTGGAAGACGGAGAGCTTCACCGACGTCGACGGCAACAAGGATCGGGAGTTCACGCGCTTCATCGAGCTCCCGGCCCATACCTCCGCGCGATTCGAGATCGCGGTGAACGGACCCATGGCGCTACTCGAGCAGCATGGCTGGTCGCCGATCGAAGCCATGGGCGTATCCAGATCGCTCTGGGACTACCGTGACTTCATCCGGGACTCGAAGGCCGAGTTCGGGATCGCCAAACACGCGTATGTCGCTCGGCGCTCGGGATGGTTCAGCGACCGCACGGAATGCTACTTGGCGGCTGGGCGGCCCGCGCTCGTACAAGACACGGGTTGGAGCGCCCACCTACCCTCGGGCACCGGTCTCATCGGGTTTTCGACTCTCGAAGAGGCGCTCGACGGCCTCGAACGGCTCCAAAGTGACTATGCGCTCCACGCGAGGGGCGCCACCGAGATCGCGCAGGAAGTTTTCGACGCATCTCGCGTCCTGCCGGCGTTCCTGGAGGAGGCCTGCGCATGACGATGCGTGTCGCGGTAGTCGGGCCGGTCGCTCAGTCGATTCCGCCGGAGCGCTCCGGATCGGTCGAAACCGTCACCGCGCTGCTCACCGACGGCCTGGTAGCCGCGGGTCACGATGTCACGCTCTTCGCGACCGGATCTTCGACGACGGGGGCCAGACTCCACGCGACTTTCTCTCGGGGCTATCACGAGGACACCTCGCTCTGGCCATGGGAACTCTGCGAGTTGTTCAATCTCGCCGCCGCCGTCGAGCGGGCTGCACAATTCGACGTTATCCACTATCAGGCGGTGTTCGCTCCCATCGCGTTGGCGTTCACCCGGCTCTCACCCACGCCGATATTGCTCACGCTGCACCATGCGCCGACTCCGCCCGAGATCGCACTCTGGTCCGGGTATTCGGAAGCTCCCTTCGTGGCCATTTCGGCAGCCCAGGCGCGGCTTCTGGACGGGCTCAACGTCGTGGGGACGATTCATCACGCCGTGGACGCGGCCACCTTCGCTTTTCGCTCAGAGCCGGAAGACTACTTGGTCTTTCTCGGTCGTTTCACTGAAGGGAAGGGCGTGCTGCAGGCGATCGACGTCGCCAGGCGGGCGGGCTTGCGTCTCGTGCTCGCCGCAGCGGCGAACGATTACTATCGCGAGGTCGTCGCGCCCCTGGTCGACGGCCGCCGGGTTGTGTACGCCGGCGAAGTGGGTCTCGCCGCGAAGGTGAAACTGCTCGGCGGGGCGCGAGCACTGCTCTATCCGGTGCAATCGAGTGAGCCCTTCGGCCTCGTCATCGCGGAGGCGATGGCGTGTGGCACACCTGTAGCCGCGCTCGGGCGAGGTGCTGCTGGCGAGATCGTCGATGACGGCGTGACCGGCGGAGTGTTCGACTCGCTCGACGCCCTCGTCGATGGCCTTCCGAGCGTGCTGGCGCTCGACCGCTGCCGGGTACGGAACCGGGCTGTGGAGCGCTTCGGCCCCGACCGCATGGTGACGGACCATATCGAGACCTATCGGCGCCTGGTCACTGAGCGTTCCGCCGCCGAGCGCTCGGCCTGACATGCCGGCGCCTCTCGATGATCTGACCGGGGCCTCGCTTCTGGCGGTCTTCGCGCACCCCGACGACGAGTCGCTGGCGTGCGGCGGTCTGCTCGCGCGATGCGCCGCTCGTGGTGTCCGGGTGTCGCTGCTCTGCCTCACGCACGGTGAGCATGGTCCCGGGCAAGACCAAGCGGGACTGCGCGACGCTCGAGCGGGTGAGCTGCGGGATGCCGCGCAGGTCCTCGGCATCCGCGACCTCGTAGTGCTCGACCACGAGGACGGTATGCTGCCGTGGCTGGGCGACGCGCGGCTCGAGGCCGACATCCTCGACGCCCTCCATCGGTTCCGGCCGGATGTGGTCGTCACGTTCGACGAAGACGGCCTCTACTGGCATCCGGACCACATCGCGGTGCACGAGCGCACCAGCGCTGCGGTCGCCGGGCTCGGCACCGAGGGACCGGCGCTGTTCTATGTGAGCATACCCGCGGGTACGATGCGCGCCCTCGTGAATGCTGCCGCGAACGACGCCACGCTCGGTGAAGAGCCTCCGGGATCGATCCTCGGCGTATCTGATGCGGATGCGTTCGGGTCGATGGCGCCCGCTCCGACGCTGGTTGTGGAGGCTGGGGAGTTTGCCCGCCCGAAGCTGGCCGCGCTACGATGCCACCGAACACAGTTCGACGGGAGTGCGCTGGAATGCGTGAGTGAGCGAGACGCGGCTCGGCTGCTCGGGACCGAGCACTTCCGGCGAGCGGCGGCCGGTTCGCGCGGCGAGACCTTCGTCGAACGATTTGGCACCGCGATCACGGTGGGAGGCGACACATGAGGCCAGGGACTCTGGCGTGGGCGTTCACGTTCACCGCCGTGTTGTGTAGTCCCGGTGCCGGCCGGGCCCAAGCCGGGTCGGGCGAATCCACAACGCTGCCGCCGACGATTCCCGTCTTTCCTCTCCAGGACGTCATGCTGTTCCCCCACAGCACGCGGCCGTTACACATCTTCGAGCCGCGATATCGCGCGATGGTGGCCGACGCGCTCGAGGGCGACAGCATTATCGGCATGATAT
This sequence comes from Gemmatimonadota bacterium, assembly GCA_036338615.1. Lineage (GTDB taxonomy): Bacteria > Gemmatimonadota > Gemmatimonadetes > Longimicrobiales > Gaopeijiaceae > UBA1138. The sequence goes on along the minus strand of JAYZBT010000052.1, from coordinate 6,666 downwards.
TGCTGCAACCGGGTCATGAAGCAGAGTACGAGGGACGACCGCCGATCTACGCCGTAGGCTGCGCGGGCGTCATCATCGCGGTGGAAGAACTGCCCGATGGGCGCTACAACATCGTCTTGGACGGGCTCGTGAAGTTTCGTGTTCTCAATGAGGACGCGAGTCGCCCCTACCGGCTCGCCGAGGTCGAAGCGCTCCCGGAGGTGGTCGAGGATCACGACCGTCCGTTGCTGGCCCAGCGACGACGACAACTCGAAAGTGCCCTGCTCTCCGCCCTGCCCGGAATGCAGCCGCCGCCCCCGGATCTCTTGGACGAGGACGTCATCGACGGGGTCTCTGCCGCTCTGCCGCTCGAGCCTGCCGACCGCCAGGAGCTGCTCGAGGCAAACGGCCCGATCGAACGGGCCACCAGGCTCATCGCGTATCTGGTGGACAGGGCCGCCCCGCTGTTCTGAGCAACTGACTGCATGCACGCGAGCCTCCTGGACATCCTCCGCTGCCCGTTCTGCGGTAGTCGCCTCTCGATCGTCGAGAACGATGCGCTGGTTCGTGAGGGCGACCGCATCGAGGTGGGTGTGCTCGGTTGTGAGTGCTGCGCTTTTCCTATCGTCGCCGGTATCCCCGTAATGATTGCCGACGAGACGACTCGGCATGCCCTGCAATCGCTCGAGGCGGGCCGGTGCGACGAGGCTCTGATCGGGCTCATGGGCCTCTCTGACGACCCGGGACGCCGCGAGCGTTTTCGTGCGTTCCTCACGCAGGAGGCCGCAACGTATCGCGAAGCCCTCGAGCTTCTGTGTGACGACGCCGAGGGCACGTATTTCCTGTATCGCCTCACCGACCCGACCTACGTGGCGGCCGAAGCGCTGCTGCGGGCGATCGGCCAGCTGGACTGGCCCGTGCAAGGCCGAACGCTCGATCTCTGCGGGGGCTCGGGTCATCTGACCCGAGCCCTCACCCGTTTGCAGCCCCCTGGAGCGACCCTCGTCCCGGGCGCCGTCCTTGCCGACGTGTACTTCTGGAAGCTGTGGCTGGCCAGACGGTTCACATCGCCCGACTGCGGCCCGGTCTGCTGCGACGCCAACCACCCACTACCGTTCGCCCGTGACACGTTCTCGACCGTGCTACGCGCGGATGCCTTTCCCTACATCTGGCACAAGCGACTCCTGGCCGAGGAGATGATGCGGCTCGCGGGCTCGGGGGGCGTCGTGGTGATGCCGCACGTGCACAGCGCCCTCGGCGACAACTTCTCAGCGGGTGACACGCTTTCCCCTGCCGCCTACTACGCGCTCTTCGAGCCGCATCCGCCGCGACTGTTCAGCGACGAGCGGCTCTTCGACGATGTGGTCGAGCACGGTGGGGTGGACCTCACGCGCGATGTGTCGCCCGAGTTGCTCGGCAGCGAGCCGTCGTTCACGCTGGTCGCAAGCGCTCGCGCCGATCTGTTTCGTCGCTACGAGCGCACGAACGAGCAGGACGTGACGGGTGAGCTCTTGGTCAACCCGCTGTATCGGGTCGAGCGCAGCGGGGAGTCCTCCGTCTTGACGCTGACCTTCCCCACGCCCGAATACGAGGCCGAGTTCCGTGCGTGCCGTCGGTATCTGCCCGACCAAATCACCGTGGTGGGAGATCTGACGGGGCCGATCGTGCGCGAGACGCTCGGGCCGCAGTACGAGGAACTGCGGAACCGACGGGTTCTCATCGATGCTCCCGTCGGGTACTGCTAGTCGCTCAGCGGAGAACCGGGCGCTCTTCAGACTCCAGGACCGGGCCTATCGCACCTCCAGACGCGCCACGACTGGATAATGATCCGACGGATAGCGGTCTCCGGCGTTGTGCAGGACTGTCTCGATGGAGCGGACGCCGATCGGACCTCCGACCAGAACCCAGTCGACTCGCTCGATACGGCCGTCATCCGGCGGCCCGAAGTCGCTCAGGGTCAACGGTGGGCCCCGCCGTTCGTCGGCCGCAAGCCAGGCGTCGCTGAGTCCATTGCCCGTGGCGACCTGCCAGAGCTCGCTGTGCTCCGCGACGTTGTTGAAGTCGCCCATGACGATGACGGCGCTACCCGTCGGCAAAGCGCCGACGCGCTCCAGGATCAACTCGACCGAATCGATCTGCCCCTGGCCCCGTCTCAACGAAAGGTGCGTGTTGAAGACGTAGATCGCCCGGCCGGTCATCAGGTGATGAAACCTCGCCCAGGTGACGATGCGACCTCCACCTCTGCGGCGGCGGGCTCGACTCGACGGCGCTGGTGGTTGGTCCGGTGTGTCCGTGAGCCAAAAGTTGCCCGACTCGATCGGCGCCAACTCGTCGGGCCGGTAGAAGATCGGCGTGTGTTCGCTGATCCCCTTTCCCCCGTTGAGCCGGCGGTCGATCCCCAGCCAGCGATACTCCGGCAACTCCGACGTCAGGTACTCGATCTGCTCGCTTATGGCCTCCTGCATGCCGACCACCTGAGGTGCGAACCGGCGGATGGTCTCCGCCACCAGTTCCCGGCGATTCGGCCAGGCGTTGTACCCATCTGAGATATTCGACGTCCGGATGTTGAACGTCATGACGTCGAGCTGGAGTTGTGCCGCGACGGGGGACCGCGTGCCCATCACTGCGGCCGCGGCCATCGCGACGCCGATGACATGACGGCGTAGCCTGCTCATTGCGATGGCGTAGCGGCGAGTCGGCGCAACGTAATACGTGAGGTGGTCCGGCATAGGCGGCAAGATGCCGCGCGGACGAGTGGGGCGGCAAGCCGTTCGCAAGCGCGCGAGGAACCGTTCGCCAATCCGTCGGAGCAAGCATGAAGGACGTGCAACGTACGCGCACATGGGGGGCGGAGAAGGTAGGGTCAGCGCGCTGGCTCGCTCGCCCTGAAGACACGATACCGATAGGTAACGAACCCGCGTTTCAGACATTGGCGCAATGCGTTGCCGCCAACGTGACTCTCCAGTCTCGGGCTCAACGAGGAGAAGGGGCGGGCGAGGGCCACGAATAGGCCGAGTGCCCGATCGCGCGGGCGGTCGAGCTCGAGCCACGGAGTCAGATCCCGGTCCTCCACGAGCTCCAGTCCCTGCTCGACAGCGAGCGCGTCCACGGCCCTTGCGCTGAGTAGCGAGCTCGCGCGCCATCCCCGTCGGAAGTCGCGTATCCAGCGGTTTTCTCCGGCCCCCGTGAGGAAGTCGTCACAGAGCACCAGGTATCCGTTCGGCGCGAGTGCCTTTGCGACGTTGGCGACGAACGCTCGGGCGTCCGTTGCCTGCACGAACGACTCGATCCCGAACGCTAGGTCGACCGGAGAAGGAAGTGGGTCCGCGCAGAAGTCGAGCTCGAGAATCGTGGCGCGGGCGCCGAGTCGCTTGCGCGCGAGTTCAGCGTGAACCCCGCTATTGGTGACGCCGAAGCCGACCACCTCCGTCCCGCTAAGCACGTGTTCCAGGCTCGCGCCGACGCCACAGCCCAGGTCCAGTAGGTGCCGCGCCCCGCTTTCCGCGAGACGGGCCCGCACGAGATCGTGCACGAAGTGGAAGGCCTGCTCTCGGCTATAGACACCCTCGCCCCAGACGGCGCGATGGATGATGCCTTGCGCGCCACCTTGTCCATGCGCCAAAAAGCTCGCCGTATTCTCGTCGTAGTAGCGCGCCACGTCGGCGCTTTCGAAGCTCACGGAGAGACCTTTCAGTTGCGCCATGTGGGGTTGGCAAAGGCCCCGTTTGCGGCGACGTCCCACACAGCCACCCGCGCCCAGTTCCAACCCTTCGCATCGACCGTCCACTCGAAGGTCCCGGTATCGAACTCCCTGGTGCCGGTAAGCGGGATGATCTCTCGATACGTGGTCTCTCCATCGCCCCAAACGATCTCGGCGAAGCGGAGAGGAAGCGTCCACTCGACGCTGACACGTGCGCTGATTCGATCGGCAGATGATGCCGACAGGTCGACCGTTGGTAAGAGGACCTCACCGGTCGTCGTGAAGAAGTCGCCACGCGCCAGCGGTTCGAGCGCCTTCCCCCACTCGTCGAAGCTCGGCAGCCGATCCAGGCGCACGTAGTTGATGTTCATGTGTGCGTACAGCTCGTGCGTCTCATCGAACTGAAACACGTCGACTTCGCCGAGCAGCTTCTTGCGCAGGCCTGCGTTGCTCAGGTCGTCGATCAGATCGAAGGCGCGCTCCGCGAGTCGTGGCGAGGACATGTCGGAGGGGAGCGCCTTCCATCCTGCGCCGAGGTAGCGCGAATCCCTGAAGTGATCTGTTGTCATGATCTCGTCGGGGTAGCCTGTCGATCCCTTGGTACGTGGATGAGTCTGGTACATGTACCCTCCCTCTCGACGGACCAGCTCGAGCAGCTCCTCCGCGTCGGCGGTGCTGTAGACGGTGCCGTACTCCGGGTGGGTCGTCTCGAATGCGCCTCCGGGAGGCCGGTTCATGAACCAGTAGACCGGCTTCGGGAAGAAGAGCGCCCAATGGCCTCCCAAGTGAACATTCGGCTCTTCGCTCGGAATGAGGAGGAAGTCTGGGTCCGACTGGGCGCGGAGGGCGGCGAAGTAGGCGTCGAGCTCTTCCAGCCTCAGATCGGTGAGATCTCGCGGATGCCCGTCCCCGTGGAAGTCCATGATAATGGAGGCATCGACCCCCATCGCTTTCAGCACGGGCTTGAACGGCGGCGTCCACTCCAAGCCGTTTGCCATCGCCTGCATTGTATACGCAAGATGCCAATGTGTGCTCATCGTCTTGTATCCGTCGAGCGGACGGAAGCGGTCCCCATTCGTGTAGCGCAGGACGTCGCTCAGTGCGGTGTCCGGGGTGCCATCGGAGAGCAGGAAGAACACGGACATGCGTTGGGTCCGACCCGGTGGGGCGTTCATCCAGGGGTAGAACTGCCAGTTGGTATCGCCGATCTGGCGGATGCCCAACGAGACGCGGCCACGCCAGGAACGATGCCACAGGTAACCGAGGTTGGACGTGAAGTCGCGAGGAAAGAAGTACTGATGCGGGGCGGGGAACACGGCTACGCTCCCGCCACTGGTGCCCGCCGCGAGCGTGCGGTAGCGCACCTCGGTGGGAATTCGCTCCGGTTCGAAGCCCGTGGCAACGAAGTGTTCGAGTTCACCCTTCGTATCGTAGTAGGCGATCCTGGTCCCCATGTTGCCACCCGGAGTCCGATCAGCCCGTGCGCCCATCTCCCAGCCGGCGTCGTAGTAATAGGCCACGTCGGCCTGGTTCGTCGTGACGACCGCCTCCTGTTGTATGAGCCGGCTCCCGGGGTAGAACGTGTATGCGATGCCCCCTTCAAAAGCGCCCATGCTCAAGCCGTCGAACAGCAGTTCCACTCGCTCTCCGATTGTGCGGATGGTCGCGCCGCGCAGCCGGAAGGCGCCCTGCGAATGAACCGTTCCTGCTGGATTGCGCGGCGGGTAGTCGAAGAATGCGTCCCAGCCACCGGTTCTGACGCCGGTCTCGCTCTCGTAGAACGGTCGCGCGTCCTCGACAACGACCGTCCCGCCTAGCGCGATCGACCGGATCAGTGGCCTACGCGGATCGAGCGAGAAGGTCGCGTGCCAGTCGCGACCCGCCTCGTCAGGCCAAGTTACGGTGACCGCGTCGTCGGCTTGGCTGACGGTCACGGGGCCCGATCGCACGTCTTGCAGGTCGACGGGGACGACCTGGCTCGCGACCGGCCCCACCAGCACCATGGCGGAGGCAACGGCTAACGCGAACGACGGTAGTAGGTGCGTGGTCTTCATCTGAATGCCTCCCGTTCAAGGGGTCCCACCACCACACTCCAATTGTGCGGCCGCGATACAATCTGACGCTTGAGATCACTCCCTCGCCGCTGCTCAACTTCAGCCAGCACTCGACCCTCATCGTCGGCTCATTGAATCTTACCGCGAAGTAGGAACTGCCGATCAACACTACGGGCCCTTGCCCAGAGCCGAGCGGAGCCTCAAAGACGCATCAACACGAAGGGCGATCACCTATGTCGCTGCGTCAACCGCTCAGTTGAGTCCGCCGTCACCTGTCAACTCGGATCCCCTGTCCGCTGCCGGAGCCCATCCAGATACGCCCGCGCTTCCTCACTGCCCTCCTCCGGCGCCCAAGGCATGAAGTCCTTGTCCGTCGCGGGGAGATACGGACCCGGTTTCACCTCGAAGACTACCGTGTCGGGCTCCTCCACGAAGAACGTGTGAATGACGCCCGGCTCGAGGTCGATTCCGACCGCTCCGTCACCACCCAGACCATGAACGCCTATGATGTTCCCGTCCACGTCGAAGATCACAACGACGAGTTTGCCCTGGAGCACCACGAGACTCTCGGCTTTGGGCGGAGCGAGGTGGCGGTGGGGTCGGATGTAGCTGCCCGGCTGGACGACGTTGAGCATTCGATGGAGTGCATCGTGGTCCGACTTGTGGAAGGGCGCGATCATGCGTCCGCGCTCGCTAGCGCGGGAGGCTCGGATCGCCCGGGCCACGACCGCTTGGTCGATGACGAGCACGGCCTCGGTGGGCGGATCGAGCGCACGTCGCGCGGCCTGGGTTTCGCTCAACTCTCGTTTCTCGTGGTGTGCGTGGCAGGTGGGTGAGTCCTCGCGTACAATGTCGCATGCTCCCGATCCGATCAAACATATGCTTCCCAGGCACGTTGGCTCTTTTCGTTGCACTCGGCGTAGGTGCGTGCGG
>JAYZBT010000051.1:0-10306 GCA_036338615.1 Gemmatimonadota bacterium | reverse complement strand
CTCGCGGGTCGGTGAGTCCGCCGCGGCGGGGAGGGCCCGCGCGGGGGCCGCGGGACCGCCGCGGGTCCTGCGGGGTGTCGCGGTGGCGGCCGCCCAGGACGATGACGCGGCATCGACCGGTCCACCGATCGAGGATGCCATCGAGGTCCCCGCACCCGCCGCTCCAACCCCTTCAGAGGATCCGCTTTCGCAGCCCCCCAGCGAAGACGGCCCCTACGCGGTCCAGTTGGGTGCTTTCCTGGACGAGTCCCGAGCCGAGACGCTGCTCGAGCGCGCTCAGAACGCACGTCTGGACGTTCGCTTGGTGCGTGTAGCGGGCAGCCGTCTACTCCACGTGCGCGTCGGTCGATTTGACTCATCGGCTGAAGCGAGTGTCTTTTTTCGAAGCGTGAGGGATCTAGGCTTTACTGCCGCCGTCGTGCGGGACGCACAGAGCGAGGAGCGTGTCCGGGGATGAAAAGGCGCCGCGAGCGTGATCACTGGAAGGTCCTGATCGCCGAGGACAATGACGATCATGCCCTGCTGATCCAGATGGTTCTGGAGCGCGCTAGTCGCATCCCCGTCGAGGTACATCGGGCCCGCAACGGTGATGAGGCCATAATCCTGGTCGAGGACGTGCTTCCGGATCTCATCCTGCTCGACCTCAAGATGCCGGGGCGGAGTGGCCATGAGGTCCTGGAGGTGATCAAGGGCGACGACGAGTTCCGCCGCATTCCCATCGCGGTGTTGACGTCTTCGGACCGCGCCAAGGACATGGCGGAGAGTTACGGCCTGGGCGGTAACCACTTCATCACGAAGCCCGAGAACCCCGCGGAACTGGAGCGGGGACTACGCTCGCTCCTCAAGAACCTGTCTGAGCTGTCAGGGATCCGACGGGGCAGCGGGAGCCTCGGAGCGACCGCGGTCAGCGCCGTGAACGCGGGCAGCTTCGCCCTGCGCCAGTTCTACCTGTGGGGCACTTTCATTGCGGTGATCATCTTCCTCGTCGTGTTTGCGATAGGCCTGGAGGTGCTCTAGGGGCAGCATGCGGGCGATCATTCCGTAGCCCTCGCTCACCCGGTTGATCTCGGCTTCGACGAATCCGTTCTGTTCGAGGGAAGCGCCGCTACGCTCGACGTAGCTCTCGAGCGTCATCGTCACACGCCGATAGAATCCGTCCTGCGCCCGCACGACGGCGCTGAGCGTAGCTCCCTCCGCGAAGAGCGTGTGCCAACGATCCCAATCACGGGCCTCGCCAGCCTCACCGGAGATGACGTCATAGACCGCGGTCAGGGTCGCATCGATCGATCCGACATCTGCTGGGTCTGCGGCCTGTCCGAGAGCGGTCGCGGGCGCCGCGAGCGAAAGCCCCGTGGCTAGAGTCACTAGGAGAGAGACGCATCGTGTGCTCCCGGAGTTGCCGGTAATCGATGGATCGATACCGATGAGGTACGGCTCTGGGCCGGGGATGCTTCGCACCGCTCCCCGATGAACTTCTTGCACGGGACCCCAGGGTCTACCTTCTGGCATGGCCGGAGACGACACCCCTCTGATGCAGCAGTGGCGGGAAGCAAAATCCCGTCACCGCGACTCGCTCATGTTCTTTCGTGTGGGCGACTTCTATGAGCTCTTCCACAGCGATGCGGAGGAGGGCGCTCGTCTACTGGGCCTGACGCTCACGTCCCGAAACAACGGCGCGGCGGCCAAGGTGCCGCTGGCGGGAGTGCCGGCCAAGGCCCTCGACGGCTACCTGTCGAAGCTAGTGCGGCTCGGTCGTCGCGTGACCATTTGCGACCAGGTCGAGGACCCGGCGCTCTCCCAGGGGATCGTGAAGCGCGAGGTCACGGAGACCGTGACACCCGGTACGGTGCTCGCGGACAACCTGCTGGCGGAGCGCAGAAACAACTTTCTCGTGGCCATCGTGAGGGCTGAAGCGGGCGAGTTCGCGCTCGCCTCGATCGATGTTTCCACCGGGGAACTCACGGCGCAGATGGTACCTGCGTCGGAGCTCCGCGCCGAGTTGGGTCGAATCGAGCCGTCCGAGCTTCTCTTGCCGCGCTCCGTCGAGGACGCTCCCGAGTTGGACGCGGCCGCCCCGGAGTCGGTGGTGCCGCGAACCTTACGAGACGACTGGATGTTCGAAACGGACGTCTCGACCGACGAGCTTCTGCGCGCATACGGCCTGCAGTCGCTGGACGGATTCGGCTTCCAGGCCGACGACGGGCCACTCGTCCGCGCCGCCGGCGCCCTGATCCAGTACCTGCGCGAGATCAGACCGTCTGGCGTGACCCATCTCCAGCCTCCACGTCTCGTCCGTCCCGGTCGGGTCATGCTGCTCGACGACATGACGCGCCGCAATCTCGAGCTCATCGAACCTCTGCGGGGGGGGGAGGAAGGTGGCACGCTGCTCGACGTCCTCGACCTCTCCGCCACGGCGATGGGAGGGCGTCTCCTCCGTCGCTGGATTCTCGAACCGCTCGTTGGCGCGGAACAGATCTGGCTGCGCCAGGATGCGGTCAGAGATTTCGTGGACCACCCCGAGCTACGGGAAGGTCTGCGAACGTCCCTTTCCGCGATCACGGACCTGGAACGCCTGGCGGGGAAGCTCGGCACCGGACGCATAGCTCCTCGAGACCTGCTCGGCTTGAGGCGCTCGCTCGGGCAACTCCCCGCCATCAGGGCGCTGGCGTCCGATGCAGCGGCCGAGATGGTAGTCGACTTGTGTGGCGGGCTCGACTGCCTCGAGGAAGTCGACGATTTGCTCGGGCGGGCGATCGCGGACGACCCGCCCGCCGCTCTCCACGATGGCGGCGTAATTCGCGAGGGGTGGTCCGAGCAGTTGGATGATCTGCGGCGGGTCCGTGACGGAGCTCGGGACTTCATCGCCGGACTCCAGGTGCGCGAGCGTGAGCGGACCGGAGTCTCCACGCTCAAGGTCGGCTTCAACAAGGTGTTCGGGTACTACCTAGAGGTGAGCAAGGCGAAGACCGACCAGGTCCCCGACGACTACGTACGCAAGCAGACATTGACCAACGCCGAGCGCTACTTCACGCCCGAGCTGAAGGAATGGGAGGAGAAGGTCTTCGGTGCGGAGGACCGAATCACGCATCTGGAAACCGAGCTCTTCGCGGAGGTGCGATCTCGAGTCGGTGGCGCTGTGCGCCGCCTCCAGGACTCGGGAGCGCGGCTCGCGGCCCTCGACGTGCTCTCCGCGTTCGCCGAGGTCGCGACGCGGCAGGGCTATGTGCGTCCAGAGGTGCACACCGGCTTCGAGCTGGAGGTTCGCGGAAGCCGGCACCCGGTGGTCGAGACCATGATGCCTCGCGAGGAGTTCATCCCCAACGATCTGGTTCTGACGGACGAGGGGTGGATCGTCGTGCTGACCGGCCCGAATATGGCCGGTAAGAGTACGGTGCTGCGCCAGATCGGGCTCATCCAATTGCTCGCGCAAATCGGGTCCTTCGTGCCGGCCGACTCGGCGAGGCTGCCGGTGGCCGATCGCATTTTCACCCGGGTCGGAGCCTCGGACAACTTGGCGCGCGGTCAGTCGACCTTCATGGTCGAGATGAGCGAGACCGCGGCCATCGTTCACGGTGCGACTGAACGCAGTCTCGTGCTGCTCGATGAGATCGGGAGGGGGACCTCGACCTACGATGGAGTCTCGATCGCATGGTCGGTCACGGAGCACCTTCACGAGAAGATCGGAGCCAAGACGATCTTCGCGACGCACTACCATGAACTCACCCAACTCGGGGACCTGCTCGGCGGTGTGAAGAACATGAACGTCTCGGTCCGGGAGGTCGGGGACGACATCGTGTTTCTGCGTCGGCTCATGGACGGTGGCGCGGATCGCTCCTACGGAATCCAAGTTGCTCGCCTGGCCGGACTGCCGGCCGGGATCGTCGCGCGTGCTCGGGAACTTCTCGAAGAGTTGGAGGGAACACATACCAGTGGTGGGGAGGGTCTCGGCCGGCACGGTGCGCACCGACCCCGCTCAGAGGCTCCACCTGATCAGCTTTCTATTTTTCAGGCGGAGCACCCTCTCGTTGGTCGCCTGCGCTCTTTGGAGCCGGACGACCTGACTCCTAAAGAAGCGCTTGCCCTCCTGTACGACCTGAGGAGGGCCGCGAAGGGCGGTAACGATTGAAGCGAGCATACCCCTATAGAACCAGAGTTGGTGGACAGGCGGCCGCGGCCGCCGCGCTGCTGGTCGGCCTCGCGTGCGGTGGTGAAGGTGAGATCGAACAGCCTACGCCGTTGTTTCGGGCGGTCCCCATCGACTACCCGATCCAGCTCTGGGATCAAGACATGGAAGGCGAGACACTGCTACGCGTACGCGTTTCGGACACTGGAGCGGTAGACTCGATCGAGATCCTGGAGTCGTCCGGCTACGAGGCTTTCGATTCGGCCGCAGTCACCGGAACGCAGGACCTGCGCTTCGTCCCTGCGCGTCGAGACGGCGAACGCATCGCGGTTTGGGCGACCGTTCCGGTCCGTTTTTCCAAGCGCCCCAGACCCGATACGGCACGCGTCTTGCCCCTTACCGACTCATGAGCCAGCCGCCCAGGCGCCACGCGGTGCCGTACGACTCCGTCCTCGATTTGATCGGTTGGACGCCCATGGTTCGGCTTTCAGCCGTCACCGACGGCGTGCGCACGCCGGTCTACGTCAAGTGCGAGTTCATGAACCCCGGCGGCTCCATCAAGGACCGAATCGGACTCGCCATGTTGGAGGCCGCCGAGCGCGACGGCTCCCTCAAGCCAGGCGGCACCATCGTCGAAGCGACCGGGGGAAACACGGGCCTGGCCCTGGCGATGGCAGCGTCGCTCAAGGGCTATCGGTGCATCTGCACGATGCCGGACAAGATGAGCAGCGAGAAGGTCAAGCTGTTGAGGGCATTCGGCGCGGAGGTCATCATCACGCCCACTGCGGTCGGCCCCGAGGATCCGGACCACTACCTGCAGAAGGCTCGATCCATCGCGGCGGAGACGCCGGGCGCGGTGATGGCGGACCAGTTCTACAACCCAGCGAATCCCGACGCACATCACGGTACGACCGGCCCCGAGATTTGGGAGCAGAGCGAGGGGCGCGTCACGCACTTCATCGCCTCAGCCGGCACGGGTGGCACCATCAGCGGCGTAGGTCGATATCTCAAGTCCCAGAACGATGCCGTGAGGATTATCGGGGTTGACCCGGAGGGCTCACTCATCGCCCCGTTTTTCAACACGGGAGAGATGGTGGAGGGGCACCCCTACAAAGTCGAGGGGATCGGGAACGACAAGATTCCTGGCTCGCTCCACCTCGACACGGTGGATGAATACAGGTCTGCGTCCGATGGCGAGGCGTTCCGGATGGCCAGGCGCCTGACGCGGGAGGAGGGACTGTTCGCGGGTGGATCGTCCGGCATGTTGGTGCAGGCGGCGATCCAGATTGCGAAGGAATTGGATGATCCCGACTCGTTCGTCGTCACCCTGCTGCCGGATTGGGGCGAGCGGTACCTCAGCAAGGCCTACGACGACGACTGGATGCGGGAGAACGGCTTCCTGCAGAGGGCCCGGCGCTCGACAGTAGGGGAGTTGGTGGGGGCCAAGGACGGCGGCGTACCGGACCTCATCACCGTCGAACCCAGGACGTCGGTCCGGATCGGCCTGGCTACGATCACGGAGCACGACATTGGGCAGTTGCCGATCGTGCTCGAGGGCGAGTGTGTGGGTTCGGTGACCGAAACGCGCCTCATGGCACAGGTTATCGAGGACCCATCGTTACTCGACGTGCCCGTCGAAACCGTAATGGGCTCGCCATTCCCGGTCGTGGACGCCTACATGGACGCACAGGAGGTTCGGCATCTGCTGACCCGGGAGAACGCGGCGTGTCTGGTTCGTGAGAACGGGTCTCTCTCGGGCATCATTACTCGCTACGACGTAATCCGGGCTCTGGCCGCATGAGGATTGCCGTCCTGATGGGCGGGACCTCGGACGAACGTGAAGTTTCGCTCTCGTCCGGGACGCAGGTCGCCGCCGCGTTGCGCGAGGCCGGCCACGACGTGGTCACTGTGGATACCGCCCAGGGGGTTCTGAGTCGAGCCGAAGAGACTCGGTATCTCACCGAAGGCGTCCGGACGGCGCCACCGGTCGTGGGCGACCTCGCGCGCCTCGATGAGGGAGACACGATCACTTTGGCCCGGGACCCGTCTCTCGGGGACGTCGACGTCTTCTTCCTGGCCTTTCACGGTGGTTCGGGTGAGGACGGCACCGTACAGGCGCTACTCGACGCGGCTGGTGTGGCCTACACGGGTAGCGACCGCCTCGGGTGTTCGCTGGCGATGGACAAAGAGGTCACGAAGAGACTGCTACGAGACGCGGGGGTCCGTACACCGGACTGGCTGACCGGCCCGCGCACGGCTGAGGAGGTCGTCGAGGCGTTGGGGCTGCCGGTGATCGTAAAGGCGTCCGGGGGGGGCTCGTCTCTACGACTGGTACTGGCACACGACCGGGCTGAACTCGACGCCGCGATCGTCGAGAGCGGCGAATGGGACGACATGGTTTTGTTCGAGCGATATCATGCAGGCCGCGAGCTAACGGTCGCGGTGTTGGGTGCCGAGACTCTACCAGTAGGGGAAGTCATTCCCGAGCACGAAATCTTCGACTACGAGTGCAAGTATCAGCCGGGCATGGCGCAGGAGATCTTCCCGGCCGACATTCCGGAGGCCCTCTCTCAGCGGCTGCGCGCGCTGGCGCTCACCGCGCACAGGGCGTTACGCATGCGGGACTACTCGCGGGTCGATTTCATCGTGGACGGGGAGGGCCGACCCTGGTGTCTGGAGGCGAACGCGTTGCCCGGGATGACGGCGAACAGTTTGCTGCCCAAGGCAGCGCGGGCGGCGGGGGTGGAGTTTTCTGAGCTGTGTGACCGGATCGTGGGGCTCGCGGCAGCAAGAATAAAGGTCCATCCTTCGTAGTCTGGTGTACGAAGGAGAACGCCCGTCGTGTCAGGAACCTGTCCAGAGGCCAGGGGTCTGGATAAGTCCCGCTGGACGTGCGGATAGTCGAAGAGCGCAGAATGGCGTATTCAGACAGAACCTACGGCTTCAGTTTCATGCTCACCCCCATGGTGAAGCGCCTCATGATCGCCAATGTGGCGGTCTTTTTCGTCACGTTGATCATCGGGCAGGGCAACGTGTTCGACTGGTTCGCTTTCCAACCCACGCGGATCTTCGTCCGTCCTTGGGGACCGATCACCTACATGTTCTTGCACGGCGGTCTGATGCACCTGGCCCTGAACATGCTGATCCTCTTCTTCTTCGGGCCGCCGCTCGAAGGACGATGGGGCGAACGGGAATTCCTCCGCTTCTACGCGATCTGTGGCCTGGGCGGCGTCGCGCTCAGTTACCTGTTCCTGCCCAACATGGTGATCGGGGCTTCCGCCGCGATCTACGGCCTCATGCTCGCGTTCGCGATGAACTGGCCGAACGCGCCCATCTATGTGTGGGGCATCTTCCCGGTGAAAGCGAAGTACCTCGTCGGGTTCTTCTTCCTGCTCAGTCTGCTCAGCGCGCTACCGTCGGCGGGCGGCGCCCAGGCCGGCGGTGGCACGGCGCATTTCGCTCACCTGGGCGGACTGATCGCCGGCTTCCTCTACCTCAAGTCCGACTGGCTTTCCCGCTCGCAGTGGGGGCGCATGAAGAAGGCCGCTGCCAGGTCCCGTCGACTTGCGATCGTGCCTGGGGACGAGAGCGGAGACGAGCAGTCTGCGGAAGGCCAGCGCCGCGAGGACGCGGTGCTGTACGATCAAGTCGACGAAGTACTCGACAAGATATCGGCGACGGGAATGTCCTCGCTCACCGCGGACGAGCTCAAGCTGCTGGATGAGGTCTCCAAGAGGCACCGAACGAACTAGCCTCTTTTTGAGGACCCCTGGGACAGCCCGCCGCCTCTCTCGCTTGTTCCCCATCGAGTCGCTCGCGAGCTTATCGGGCACCGTCGGTTAGGCGGACACGGTATTCCCGATCAGATCCTGAGAGGACTGAATGGTGTCGTGGGAGACGAGGAATCGTTCGCGGTGGACGCCGGCGCTGGCTGGCCTTCTCCTGGTCGCGTCCTGCGGTGGGTCGGCGCCGATACCGCCCCCAGCGGCTCCGGCGCTCGAGCAGGACGCCGCCGGACCCGATGCTGCGGCGGAGCAGGAACCCGACGTCGTTAAGATGCCGGCTGCCGAAGCGAGCGAGCCGGCGCCCACGCCTTTTGTGTACGGGGTCGATCTCGACACCGTGCAGGCCGGCGCCTTCGACCAGGGCAAGATGTGGACGTTCGAGTTCCCGCCCGTGGACTACATCGCCCAGACGCACGGATTCCGCCCGGACGAGGCCTGGTTCGAGAAGGCGCGCCTCGGCGCGCTACGGATTCCGAACTGCTCGGCCTCGTTTGTCTCACCCAACGGTCTGGTACTGACGAACCACCACTGCGCCCGTGATTTCATCACCCAGGTCTCCGCCGACGGTGAGTCTCTCTTGGACGACGGATTCCGAGCGACCGATCTCGCGGACGAGCGCGCGGTCGAAGACTTCGAGGCCGATCAGCTCGTCGAGATCATTGACGTGACCGACGAGGTGAACACCGCGCTCGACGCCGTCGGCGTCGAGCAACGGGGTGAGGCCAGAGAATCGCTGCTCGAAGAGATCGAGGCCCGTATCCTCGAAGAGCGGGGCGGGGAGGAGGCCGGTTTCGCGGTGGAGATGATCTCGTTGTACAACGGGGGCCGCACCTCTGCCTACGTCTTCCGTCGGTACACGCACGTGAAGTTGGTCATGGCGCCCGAGCTACAGATCGGGTTCTTCGGCGGAGATCCCGACAACTTCACCTTTCCGCGTTACAACCTGGATTTCTCCTTCTTCCGTGTGTACGACGACGACGGCGAGCCACTCTCGAGCGAGCACTACTTCCCGTTCGCTTCGGACGGACCAGCGGAAGGAGACCCGGTCTTCATCGTCGGTAACCCCGGCTCGACCCATCGGCTCCAGACGGTCGCCGAGCTCGAATTCCGCCGGGACGTAGAGGACCGCTACCTGCTCGCGACCTTTCGCCGGCGCATGCTCGTGCTCGACGCCTTCATCCAGGCGAACCCTGAAGCCGCGGAGCAGCGGAACCTCCGCAACGAGTACTTCAGCCTGGGCAACTCCGAAGAGGCGTACGACGGGCAGATCAGAGGGCTGGAAGACCCGATCATCATCGCGCGGCGCAAGGACACGGAGCGGGACTTCCAGGCCGCGATCGTGGCGGGCTCCGACCTCGAGCTTCGCTATGGCGACTTGATTGAGCGCATGGCTGCGGTTCAGGAACGAAAGCGGGCCGCCGCCGATGTGATCGGGGCGTTCTCGGTATTCGGAAACCCATATCTCGATTCGTCGACGCTCATCAGGGGCTTTTTCGCGCTGCAGGTCATCGCGATGCGGCAGGGCGGGGCCTCGCCCGGAGAGATCGAGGAGATGATGGAGAACGTGATCGGTACTCCTCAGATGCATCCCGACCTGGATGCGGCGCTCATGGCGGACCGGTTCGAGCAGATGAGGGATTTCCTGGGGCGAGACCACCCGGCTGTCAGCGCGCTATTGGGAGGGGCGACGCCGCTTGAAACCGCGCGGCGTATTCTCGAAGGGACCTTGCTGAGCGACTCCGCGACCGCGGTCACGGCGCTGCAAAACGGCAGCGCGACCCCGCAGGACGCGGCCGTGCAATCGGTCATCGCTTTCCTGCCGGGCTTTCTCGAACTCAACAGTCTGTACGTGGAGATCGGCCCGATCGAAGAGGAACTCGCGGCCGAGCTCGGACGCGCGAGGTTCGAGATTTACGGGACCGATGTCCCTCCCGACGCCACCTTCTCGCTGCGCATCGCCGATGGCGTCGTCTCGGGATACGAGTACAACGGCACCGTCGCTCCGGTCTTCACGACGTTCTTCGGCCTCTACGACAGGCACTACTCACATGAGGGCGACCAGGACTGGGATCTGCCCGAGCGCTGGCTCGATCCGCCGGCGACGCTCGACCTGAAGACGCCGATGAACTTCGTGTCGACGGCCGACATCATCGGGGGGAACTCGGGGTCGCCGGTGCTGGACCGTGACCTCGAGGTGGTAGGGGTGGTCTTCGACGGCAACGCGGAAAGCCTTCCCGGCGACTATATCTACCTGCCGGAAAAAAACCGCTCGGTCACCGTCCATGTTCGCGCCATACTCGAAGCGCTCGACGAGATCTACGACCTCGATCGACTCGTCCTGGAATTGACGACGGGTGAGCTGACGGCGACGGAAGCCGAGGCCGACTCGAGGCGCTAG
>JAYZBT010000050.1:0-17006 GCA_036338615.1 Gemmatimonadota bacterium | reverse complement strand
GTCCGTACCACGTCAGGCAGGGCAAGCGCCTCCACGAGCACGTCCACGCCCTCGAGGATCGCGAACGCCACGGCCCCGTAGACCAGGCCTACGCGCACGACCTTGCGGCGCTTGAGCTCGTCGAGCAGCGATGGTGGGGTTATGGGGTCGGTCATGGGGGCAAGGTCTCGCAGAGGCGTCGGCGGGCGCAAGGTGTGGGTGGTGCGGGCCATGATGCCCGCAACGCCCTCGCCCCACTTCCTCAACAGTCCTCTAGCGGCTTCCCTCGGGCCAATAGACCGCAAAGCCCGTGGCAGTCGCACTCGACCCTGACCGGATCAGCCTCAACGCGCATTTTCACTTCCACCTCATCGTGCTCGATGGCGTATTCTCACGGCCCGCCGATGGAGAGGTCCGCTTCCACGAGGCCACCCTCCTACAGTCCGAGCACTGGCACGAACTCCAGCACGTTGTCCAGCGACGTGTCCTCCGCTGCTCTGCCCCGCCTGTGAATGAGCGGTCCTGAGCGCTCTGCTCCGACTGTGCTCCCCGACAGCTAGCAGCTCGACTCGACCCATCCTCCCTCCGTGTCCCATCGCACTCCCCGACCTGCCACGCTTTCCGTGTCCATAGGGCGGTTGTTTCGCCTATCCATTCGAGGAGGCCCCTGCGGTCGCCGACTCTGTGAACCCCGGGCTGGGTCGTGCCGGCGTGTGCGCCTCGAGCGGGCGGCCTACCTCATGAAGGCCAAGGCCGACCAGAGGTCTCACCTCGATCGCGCTGGAAGCCGGCTTCACGACATCTCAGGAGTTCTCGCGCATTTTGCGGCGCAGCTACGGAATCGCGGCAAGCCTGCTGGCGAACTTCGACGGGACACATGGCAGGTGGCGTGTTCGTCAGATCCGAGCTATTCACCAACCGCAAGGCCGTTCGCTTCGGCCCGATACTCGATCAGGGACTCTGTATCGATCTCCCAGACAGACGGCGGCCGGTCAAGACAGCGTCGAATGCGTCCTGGTTGCGACGCTGCATGATGAGGAAGTCCCAGCCATCCGCCATCAGCGCCTCGACCTGGGCGGGATTGTTGGCCGGATAGCCGCAGGACTTGTTGAACTCCTTGCAGGCCGCGAGGACGGTGGCGACAGCGGCGTCGAAGCCCTCCTGGTCACGCACTCTCTCACCCTCGGCGTTCCTGCTCGTGAACACCCCACCGAGCGTCCCCGATCCCACGGTGACGACGGCGACGCCCGGCATCGCCGCGATGGCACGGGCGTTCGCGACGCCTTCCCTGCTCTCGATGATCACGGAAATGAGAAGCTCGCCGTTGGGGTTGAGGGGCCAGACGTCGGCCTTCTCCAAGTATTCCGCCTCGGTCATTCCCCAGTACGCGGCCGCACGTTCGAAGCCCGCCTCGGGGCGGGCCCCGCCTTTCGACGTGAACCGCATCGCCGCGATGGCCTGACTGACCTCCTCGACCGTCTCGACCTCCTGCATTTCCACCACAACCTGCCCGTCATTCAACTGATCGATAAGACGTTGCGTGGTTCCTGCGGGGTCACTGTGCATGATCGGGATCTTCGCGACGAACGGGTGGGTGCGAGCAGAGCCCCCCGCCACGACAATGGCCCGCATGAACGCCCGGTACCGATCCACGGAATTCGATGAATACGTGTTGAGTTCGTAGTCGCCGAGCTGGTACGCCACGAGTTCCCGGGCGGCCTCGTCTAGATCCGGCTCGGGTGCCGGCGATTCGCCTGCGCCCTGGCCCCGACCCCTACCTCGTCGACGGGCTGTGTAGGGCGGGTGGGCGATGCCGAGGACCGGAAGTCCCCGCTCGATGAGGGGGATCATCTGGTTGAGCCGATCTTGGATCTCAACTTGTTCGGGTTCGGCGCACGCTAGCAACGCCAGCCCGACTACACCGAGTGCAAGACGCAAACGCATGGGGCCTCCGCTGCTGGAAATAAGGAGCATCGGCTCGAGCGGGGCCGCCTCTGACGGTACTGGGCTGCACCCCTAAGGAGCCGTCATCAAAGTGGCTTCGACGCTTGCGTCCGGCAAACAGCGATGGAGGGTCGTTGGCCTTCTTCGCCCTCGATTGCCGAGATACGTGGGCGGGCCTATGCTCGCGCCATGTCGAACAACCGAGCTACGTACCTCCGGTCGGGGCTGAT
Source organism: Gemmatimonadota bacterium (assembly GCA_036338615.1). Classification (GTDB taxonomy): domain Bacteria; phylum Gemmatimonadota; class Gemmatimonadetes; order Longimicrobiales; family Gaopeijiaceae; genus UBA1138. The sequence goes on along the minus strand of JAYZBT010000050.1, from coordinate 14,853 downwards.
CACTGGGGCGGCCGCAGTCCTGCTGGTGGCGTGCGTGCGGCCGGCCGCAGCGCAGGGTGTGCGAAGTATCTCGGCAGCGCTCGTGCGCGAGGTCATGCCTGCGGCCGATCGATTCTCAGATGTAGCGGGGGATCCGCCGGTCATCACCGGATACCGAATCGGTTCGGATGGCGCCGAGGTGCTGCACGGCTATGTCTTTCTGACCTCCGACCTACCGCCCGAACAATTCGGTTACACTGGCCCGATCGAGGCACTGGTCGGGATACGGACCAACGGTACGCTCACCGGAATACGCGTCACCGACTATGTGGAATCGTACATGCGCAGCATGGGCGACTTCCTACGGACGCCTGGCTTCCAAGAGCAGTACGCCGGCAAGCATATCGCGGACCCGTTCCGACTCGGGGGTGACATCGAAGGCATCTCGCGCGTTTCCATTTCGGTCCGCGCGCTCTCCCGAGGGATCAGGGACACCGCCCGCCGAGTTGCCGAGGCCTATGGGAGTCCGTCGGGTACGTTCAGCACGAGCGACATCATCGACCCCGTTGGTCTGACCTGGTTCGAGCTTCAGCAGCGCGGCTTCGTGGAGCGGTTCGAAGTTACGGAACCGGGAGAGGGGTCGGCCGGAATCGCGCTGGCCTACATCTCGGGTGATCGGCTCGGCGAGTACTTTTTCGGGGCACGGCTGTACGAGCTAGCCCTTCAGGCGGCAGAGCGACGCGGCGGCGCCGAGAACCTCGTCCTGTACACCATAGACGGTCCGCGGCTGCGGCTGTTCCAGCGCGAGGGCTGGTCGATCATCCAGGACGGAGATACGACGCTAATCGACGCGCAGGGTGTTATCAGCATCGGTCTCCCGGACGCGGGGATCGTGTATAGCGAAGCCACGATGGTCGGCATCATGCTCGTGGACGGATCCGTCGATATGGCGCGGCCGTTCGCCTTCACCTATGACCTCGGCGAGCTTGGCGTGCACACTGTGGAGTACGTCGGTCAAGAGGCTCGTGTCTCGATCGCGGAGGCCGCGGCCGCTGCCGAGGCGTCGCAGGTCGCGGGCGCCGACCCGGCCAGAGCCTCGACCACCGTCGAACCGCAGACTCTCCCCGTGGAAGCGGCTATGGAAACCGCCACCCGGGAGGCCGAAACCGACGGCGCAAGGGCCGCTGACGATGGCGCCGGTCCCGGCGACGCCGCCGTTGGCGACGCAGGCGATGCCGAGGCCGCGAGCAATCCGCCTGACCCCGATCCGCTCGACCTCCAGTTCGTCCTGACGGAGGACGAGACTCTCCTGGAGCGGACCCTCGACGGTACCTCGTGGCCCCGTGTTGCACTGATGCTCATCGTTCTGGCACTCGGTTCGGTCGCTTTCTTCACGAAGGCTCCGTCCATGCGGTGGGTCGCGCTCGCCGTCACACTCTTCGCCCTGGGCTTCGGCGACGGTGGCTTCTTGTCGGTCTCGCATATCACCAGCGGAATCTCCGCGGGCGCGGGGGTCTACCTCCGCGACGTGCCGCTCCTGCTCATGGTCGTCTTCACGGTCGGGACGACACTCGTCTGGGGCCGAGTGTTCTGTGGGTTCCTCTGCCCCTTCGGGGCGCTCCAGGACTTCGTCGACAGGTTAGTGCCTGATCGGATGAAGCGTCGGCTTTCGCGGAAGATCCACAACCAGGCGGTTTACGCGAAGTACGGGGTTCTGGCCATCATCGTGCTGCCCGCGCTGGCCGGGAGGCAGGTGAGCCTCTATCAGTACTTCGAGCCGTTCGGCACGGTGTTCTTTCTAAGCCCCTCGGTGCTCCTGTGGGCGATCGCAACGCTCTTCCTCGCCGCATCCGTCGTCATCCCGCGCTTCTACTGCCGATACGCATGTCCCCTCGGCGCGGCGCTCGGGTTGCTCTCCCTCATCTCGCTGAGGAGGATCGACCGAGTGGAGCAGTGTGGACACTGCAAGGTCTGTGAACTGCAGTGTCCAACGGGGGCGATTCGTGGCGCCACGATCGACTTTCACGAGTGCGTTCGATGCAACATCTGTGAGGTTCAGCTCATACAGAAGGTCGGGGCCTGCCAACACGACATGGACGAGATCAGGGGGCGCCTGGTCCACTTGACGAGGGCCCCGTGAGTATCGACCCGAAAAGCGATGGATACGGATGACTAGTCGAAGGGCTCGGACCGGCCGCGAGACGGCGATTTCGAGGCGCGGCATGCTCAGAATCACAGCCGTGGCTGGTGTCTCCGCGGCGTTCGGAGGGCCGCTCGTCGCATCGGTCCTCCGCGAGGCAGGCCTGAGCCGGGTCAGTGAGACGCGTACTCGCATGGGAACGATTGTGACACTGACGGTCGTGCATCCCGAGAACGCCGCCGCGCACGACATGATCGCGACGGCCTTCTCTGAAATGACTCGCCTCGAGGCGATTCTGAGCCGCCATCGGGCAGACACTCCGGTGGGAATCTTGAACGCGAGCGGACGCCTGGAGAGGGTGCCGACAGAATTGTTCACGGTCCTTTCCCAGGCTCAGCGCATGTCGATTCGAACGGATGGCGCGTTCGACATCACCGTCGCGCCACTGCTCGGGCTATATGAGACCTCCTTCCACACCCGGGGTGCGCCGCCCTCCAGCGCACAGATCGAGCGCGCCCGGCTTCTGGTCGACTTTCGCGCCGTCGACGTCTCGGGAGACCGTGTGGTCTTCGCAGATCCGCGGATGTCGATCACGCTCGACGGCATCGCGAAGGGGTACATCGTGGACGAGACCATGAGCGCGCTGCTCCGCGCGGGGGCCGAACGCGTGATGGTGAACGCCGGTGGGGACATCTCGACGAACGTGCCCGGACACGCGGATCCGTGGACGGTCGGTATCCAGGACCCGCACGCTGAGGGAGGCTACACCGACTTCGTACGGTTGTCTGGAAACGCGATCGCGACGTCCGGCGACTATATGCGGCGCTTCACGCACGACCGCACGCATCATCACATCATCGACCCCCGAACCGGTCGTTCGCCGACCGAGTCTGCCTCCGTTAGTGTCGTCGAGAGGAGCGCGATGGCGGCTGACGCATTCTCGACGGCCATGCTCGTTCTCGGCACTGCGGAAGGACTCGCGCTACTCGACCGGAGTCCGGGCCCCGAGGTGATGTTCGTCAGTAAGACGGGGCAGCGCATCTCGACACCTGGCTTCGACCGCCACGTCGTATGATGGCACTTGGGCGGTCCCGGCCCATGCCCGTTGCGGCCGTGTGGGCTTTCGCGCTCGTCCCCGCTCTCGCCTCCGCCCAAGACGCGCCGGAGGAGTGGCTGGGGCGGCTCCAGAGGGTTGTTCCAGCGGCCGATGAGTTCGCGGACCGCCGGGGCGAGCCGCCGGTCTTTGAAGCCTACCAGATCGACGCCCCGACGGGGCAGCGGACCCTCATCGGTTACGCCTTCCTCACCTCCGACCTTCCCCCCGAACAAAAGGGGTTCAGCGGACCCATCGAGGTGCTGGTCGGCATGGATCTGCGAGGTGTGCTGACGGGAGCGGTAGTGACGGCATACTACGAATCCCACAGGGCGACTCGCGGTGACTTCCTCGCGGCACCCGGAGTCCTGGAGCAGTTCACCGGGAAGAGCATAGCCGACGCCTTCCGAGTACGACGAGACGTGGATGGCATCAGCGGTGCCACGATCACAGTCGATGCCATGTCACGGGGCATACGGAATGCGGCGAGAGAGGTCGCCGTGGCATACCGGATTGGCGTGTTGGCCTCAGCCGCTGAGGCGCCGGCCTTGGACCCGGTCTCGGTAACGCCGGGCGAGCTCGAACGGTTGTCCTGGCCGCAGATGGTTCTGAGAGGGCTGGCCCAGAAGATCACCGTCCTGGATGACGGGGAGACGATCGCCAATGTGACGCTCACGTATGTGCGAGACGAGGCGGTTGCGGAAGTCCTGATGGGCCCGGGCCTGCTAGCCGAGGCGCTGGAGAGGGCGGGCCCCATCGCCTCGGAGCGGCATCTCGTCTTGGCCGGCGTCGACGGCCCCGCAGCAGGGCCACTCAATCTCGCACGACTCTCGATCGTGCAGGGTGCGGACACGGTGTCGCTTACTACTCCCGACGTGCTCCTGTTCGGTCCCCCCCGCGAGGGAAAGTTCAACCGACAGTTTCGGATGTTGAGGGTTCTTCTATTCGACCGGGCCGTGGATATGACACGACCGCTCACCTTCGTTCTGGACCTCCGCCCCGGTTCGGGCGTCTTCACGGTGCCATACCCTGGTGGGCAGCGGATCGTCGACGAGCAGCCGATCGCCTCATCGCGGTCCCTCGCCGGCTGGTGGGCGGTCACCGTTGCGGTGCTTGCTCTACTCTTGTTCGCCAGGGTCGTGTTAGTGACAAGGCGCGGGTGGTCGCGTCTCTAGCATGCGGCCGACGTCAGAAACTGACCCTAGCGCCCTATCGGCTGGCCGATCAGTCGAGAAGGGTCAGCACCCGGCTTCGGCACATACTTGTCGATCCAGGGGCCGCCGAACTGAGCGACGTAGAGGTTGCCCTCGGAGTCCACACTCATCTGGTGCGGGAGCGAGAAACCGCCACAGGCTCCCGAGTGCTCGGGATCGAGCCCTGCGGCCGCTATCGCCGCATCGTCCGAGCAAGTGAATCCGGGTCGTCCGAGTGATGACGCCTCGCCGTACGTGCCGAAGTAATCAAGCAGCCGGCCCTCCATATCGTACTTGAGGATCCGGTTCAGCGTCGCATCGAGCACCCAAACGAAGTCGTTGACGTCGACCATGATGGCAACCGGATCCCAGATGTCCGGCCACTGGTCGAGCAGCGTTCCATCCTCAGTGAAGATTTGGATCCGGTGGTTCCTGCGGTCTGATACGTAGATCCGATTATCCCTGTCCACTGCGACGCCATGGATCAGATCGAACTGCCCAGGCCCACTCCCCACGGAGCCGAACTCCGAAAGCAGCTCACCCTGCGCGTTGTAGCGAACGACGCGGCCGTTCTGATAGCCGTCGCCCAACAGGAAGTCGCCGTTGGGGAGGAAGGCGAGCACCGCGTTCTGACCGAAGTCGAGCGGGCCAGGATTGGGGTTGTCGCGTGGGTTGGGCCCACCCTCGGCCGGGATCGGATTCGGGTCTTCCATGCGCAGCAGCAACTCGCTCCCGTCGTTGCTGAACTTGAGGATGGACTCATGCACACCGTTGCCGCCTCTCTCGTCGACCCAGATGGCGCGCTCGGGATCGTACGGGTTGATGTAGATCTGGTGGGGACGGTTGAAGAGGGAGTCCCACTGCGCCCAGTTCTCGGTGATGTTCCCGTCACGATCGACAGCCACAAGGAAATTCCTGTTGAGCTCGTTCTCCCCGCCCCGTTGGGGCTGCCTGCGTTGATCGCCCCACATCACGACTAGGACCCGATCTGGGGTGTCAGGCCAAGCCCCGGCGGCGGACCCCCAGGTCCAGGTCGAGTCGTGGTCCGGTGCCGGCTTCCACCATCCGGGTACGACGTCGTAGGGGCCGCTCCGGTCGTCGCCGCCCTTGGCGGTCGCCGCTAGCCGGCCGAGGGGTGCCTCGCTTGTGCACGCGGCCGCGCCTGCGGCGGTGACCAGGGTCATAGCCAAGCCGATTCGCTTCAACTCCATGTTTCCTCGCAGGGTGCTTGACGCGGGTCGGGCGCTCCACGACAGGGGCGCTCGGGAAGCGGTGCGAATTTGCCGGACAGGGATGCGAGATGCCAGACCCGACAGGACGGGATACGCGGGGGGCTTCCTCGCGGCTACCCGCGCACCACTCCGCTTGTAGCGCCACCATCGGATCGACCTTGGTCGCGCGCACAGCCGGAATCGCCGAAGCCCCCAGGCCGGTGATCGTGAGCAGCACCAGAACGCCAGCGAACGTCGTCGGATCCCACGGCTGGACCTGATAGAGAAGCAACGTCAGCCCGTTGGCTACGAGCACCGCGAGACCTGTTCCGAGCAGCAGACCGATCGCGATCTGAGAGAGCCCTTGACGAATGATCAGGCGTATCACCTGTCCGGCTTTGGCGCCGGGAGGGTGAAATGGGAGGTGGGGATGTTCGGCTGGTCGAGGAGAAAGTCCACCTGCGGCGGACCACGAGCGGGTGAGATCGGGGGAGGTGTGTGCGGGAGCTCGGCATCTCAAGACGCTGAACGGTGAGCTGGTGTCACTCTGTTAGGGCGTAGCGCTCAGTCCCGCAGGTGCATGTCCGCGAAGTCCATGAAACGCTCCCAGTCGTAGCGCCGGACATCGTGTCCACCGCCTCTCACGTGATAACCCACCGTACCCATCACCGGCGTGTCGACAGCGGGCCACTCCTCCACCGGTAGCGGGTCCTCGCCGAACAGTCGGTAGACCGGTCCGGCATGGTACGCCGACAGAAACTCGCCGCGCGGGTCCGCCCACTGATCCTCGATTGCGCTCGCGACGTAGAGGGGGCGTGGTGCTACTAACGACAGAAGCATGTGCTGGTCCACCGGGAGCTCCCCTTCACGCTCGCCGTACCGCTTGAACGCTCGATTGAACCAGTGTGGAAAACTGTCGTTGATGCGTGCGACCGTCTCTCCGTAGGCCCGACGTGACAGTGCAGCGCCACCCGCTCCGGAGTCGTTCGATATCACGATGGCGAAGCGCTCGTCCTGAGCGCCCGCCCATAGCGCGGCCTTCCCCAGCCGCGAGTGCCCCATGACCATCACCTGATCCCGATCGACGTCCTCATCGGTCACGAGGTAGTCCATCGCTCGGCTCAGCCCCCAGGACCAGGCGCCGACCGAGCTCCACCGGCCGGGTTCTCCCGTCACGTCGGTGAAGTACGGGTGGATCCCATTCTCGAAGCCATCGTCGTAGTCCGGGTCGATGTCGCCGTAGTACAAGGTGGCGAGGCCGTAGCCGCGCTCGAGAATGCGCTCGACCGGCCAACGCGAGGAGCGCACCCCGCGCGTCGCTTCCGTCGCCCGGTTGTCCACGATCCCGAACTCGTCGTTCTCCCGCATCCACTCCGTGGACCGAGTGATGCCTTCGTCGGCGTGCAAGCTCAGGTTCCCGTAGAAGTTGAGCGCCAGGAAGGTCGGTGTGGGTCCAGTCGCCGAACTGGGCATGTCCATGAGCACGATAAACGACGGTCCGGCCGGGTCGTGGGTGAGTTGCACGCGGACTTCCTTCCGAATCGCCGCACCGGCGAGCGCGGGCTCTACGGAAAGCACCTCGGCCGAGATCTCGAACGGACCTTCCGGCGTCTTCCCGAAGACGTGCTGCTCGTACAGCCCGAGGATCTCCGGGCGGCGGACCGTGCGCCACGTCTCCGCGTCGGTCACCGGAACGCCGGACAGCGAGACGAGCGGGTCTGGCAGTGTGTACTCCGGGACGAGCGCTTCAACGTAGTTGGCCACGAAGTCGCCGGACGCGGCGGTTGTAAGGCCGGGGCCGTCCGTCTCCGGTCCGCACGCCGAGACGACGGCGGATGCCAAGACGACGGAACACACCACGCCGGCGTATGCGACGGCGCTTATCGGGCGGACTGACCGGGTGGCGCGACTCGACATGTGCATTACATGAGTCCCAGAAGCTGGGGGAGCCAGAGCGTGATGGTCCCCCGATTTGGTGGACAGGTAAGTAAAGGTGTTTTCTATCTGTACCCCAAGCCTTGGGTGGGACTTTTCCCAGCGGTGAGTAGAAGCAAGCAAGCCCCCGCGAGGGTTGCCGCAGGCTCAGCGCTCTGAGGAGGCCCGGTTTTCGCGGCGTCACCGTGAAGAGGAACTGGCAGCGGTTGCGGCCGGCTTCGAGGCCGTTGCCGAGACGAATGGACATGGCCCCGAGTGGCAGCGCTTGGGCTTGCAATGCAGGCATCTTGACCCTTCCCGCAGACCTGTTCAGGTTGTCGCAACCCGAACCGGATGCCTCATGCCAGACCGAGCACACGCCGTCGCCCTACTGGAAGAGTGGGTCGATAACGAAGGCCTGAGAAAGCACATGTACGCCGTGGAGGCTGCTGTGCGGCACTACGCCCGCCTGCGCGGCGGCGACGAGGAGCTTTGGGGACTCGCCGGGTTGCTGCACGATCTCGACTGGGAGAAGCACCCCGAGAACCACCCCATCATCGGGGTCGATCATCTCAGGAAACTCGGATATCCGGAGGAGGTGCTACAGGCGATCCTCTCGCATCGATCGGACTTCACCGGGGTCGATCCGACCACCGAACTCGATCGAGTGCTGGTGGCGTGCGATGAGCTCTCCGGTCTGGTGTACGCTTGCTGCCTGGTGCGGCCGAACGGCATCGACGACCTCAAACCGAAGTCGGTGGTCAAGAAGCTCAAGGACAGGGCGTTCGCCGCCGGCGTCAGCCGAGACGATGTCGCCGAGGGCTTCGAGCTGGTCGGCCTGGAACCGGGTGAGCACATCCAGAACGTGATCGACGCGCTCCGAGGTATCGCTGAGCAGCTCGAGATTCGTGCTGAGGACCGCGCCGGGTGAGGCTCCGTTCACACTAAGGTGTAGGAACCGCTGTTTCCCGCGTCGTATATTCGTAGGGATTCGATCCTGTATCCGCAGGTGACTATGCGCCTCGAGTGCTCTGTTCAGGCGACAATCATTGGATTGTCGGCTGCCTTCGCAGTCTCTCTCGCAGTCCCCGGGCCGACGCTTTTTGCCCAGGACGTGGAGGCGCTGGGCGAGCGCTATGGCACGATCCCCCCGGCAGGGTACTTCGAGGAACTCGCGCTCGACCCCGGCGCGTATCAGTTCACGCGAGGTCGGACCGCGCGCCTGCGAGCTCGCATGGCGGCCGAGGCTTCGCTCGATCCGGGTGTGCTCAGAGCCTTGGGCCCGCGCGACGGCCCCGTGATCGGCACCTACCGGATGCCGGTGATACTCGGACTGTTCTCCGATTCTCCGGACTCGATCCCCTACCAACTCGATACCGTTCAGGCTGCGTACTTCACGGACGCCCCGGGCACGATCACGGACTTCTACGACGAGATCTCCGGAGGACGGGCCGAACTGCTCGGTGACGTCATGGACTGGACCCGAGCCTCGCTGACGCGCTTGCAGGCCACCGGTGGTGAGAGCGGTCTCAAATCCGGACAGACGGGGGCGTTCATTACGGGACTGGTGGCGCGCTTGAACGACGTGGACTGGGGACTCTACGACAACGATGGGCCCGATGGCATGCCCAATTCGGGTGACGACGATGGCTACGTCGACGTGCTCGCGGTGATCCAGCCCACGCCGGGTGCCGAGTGTGGCGGTATCGAACAGGACAATCGCATTTGGTCTCATCGCTGGACCCTTCGCGCCTCTGCAGGCAGCACGTTTGTGACCGCGATTCCCGCGAGCGGAGGAGACTTCATCCGCATCGACGACTATGTGGTGCAACCGGTCTTCGCGTGCAACGGCAGCGACCTGAGCCCGATCGGGGTGTTCGCGCACGAACTGGGGCACGCGTTCGGACTGCCCGATCTCTATGACACTCAGTCCTCGGGCGGTAAGCATGCCGGGGCCGGGAACTGGGAACTCATGGCCTCGGGCTCCTATGGCTGCGATGGTCGGTCGGCGGAGAGCCCTTGTCACATGGCCGCCTGGAGCAAGTCGGTGCTCGGGTGGGCCGACATCACGACGGTTCCCCCGGATACGGACCTTGCTGAGTTGATCCTCGAGCCCGTCGAAACAGGAGGCACCATCTATAGGGTCGACGCGATCGATGGATCCGGTGAGTACTTCTTGCTGGAGAACCGCCAGCGCCTCGGGTTCGACCAGCACCTCTTGGGGGAGGGCCTTCTCGTTTGGCAGATCGATCCGGACTGGATCTCGCAGCGCTGGCGCTCCAACCGCGTCAACGGCGACGCGCACATGGGCGTCTGGCTTCGACAGGCCGACGGCTTCGACGAGCTGGGGCAACCGGGCAGTCGGCGGGGCGACAGCGGGGATCCTTTCCCCCAAGTCGGCGAAGGGACCGAAACGCACGTGTTCCACGCCACGTCCCGGCCGGCGGCCACGTCCTTTGCGGGTACGCCCACGGGCCTGACGCTGGTCGACATCGAGTTGGTCGGGGACGACATACACATGAGGTTGTTGAATCGCTTCACCCGGGTCACCCTGCGCGCGGAGGGAGGAGACGGGTCCGGTGGGCTTTTCACCGTGGACGGGGTCTCGGTCGCTGAGGCCACGCACACGCTCACGTCGGCCCCGTTTGTCGAGCACACCGTGCTGGCCGCGAGAGGGCAGCCGATCGAAGATGGGGTCCGTCGACCGTTTCTCGGATGGGCAGACGATGCGGCGGCGAGCACCCAACGCGACATCATGACGCCGATGGAGGACCTCGATCTCGTGGCCGAGTACGGAGGGCGCCAGTTCGAGTTGGCGATTCCGGTCGTAGGTGGGGTCAACGGAGTCGAGCCGGGCGCCTTGACCACGTTGCCGGCGGCGCCGGACCTCTGGTTCGAAGAGGGAACGCTGGTGACCGTCCAGGCCGTCGCGACGACGGGCTTCGATTTCGTGGAGTGGACGGGCGAGATGGCGGGCTTCGCGAACCCGGCGACCGTGACGCTCGCCACGCCGATGTCAGCGGGCGCGACGTTCGAGCTCACGTATGCGCTTCCTACCGCCACGGTCGACTTTCCCGCCGCCACCGAGATCGACATCCAATTCGAGGTGTTGAATGGCAATGACCCGGTCACGTGGATCAGAACCGGTGGCCAGCTTCCCGACGGCCTCATCCTGAACTCGCTCGGACAGCTCTACGGCTCGGCCCTGGAACTCGGCTCGTTCCCCGTGCAACTCGTAGCGACAGACGTGCTCGGCCTTTTCGCCGAGGCTACGATCACGATCGAAGTCGGTGACCCCGGGATCTCTCTGTCTCGCCTCGCCTCGCGGTTCTTGGGCGTGGGTGAGGCGCTCTCACAGAGTCAGATAGACTTCTTGGACAACGTCGGGAATCACTCCGGCGACTACGATCTGGGAGACTTCAGGGCGTGGGTCTTCGCCAACCCGAGCCTTCCCTTTACGGCCGACCTGGGAATCCGAGCGCTGATCGGGCCCAGGACGATCCTGCTGGATCTGCCCGAGGTGGGTCCAGGGGGTGGCCGATGAAACGCCTCTGCTGTGTGAGCCGGAGTCTGCGCTGGTACGTCGGCGTGGCGGCGGTAGTCGCGCTGGCCGCCTGCGACGGCGGTCCGAAGGGCCCTGGCGTCATCACCGCGTCCATCGTGAGCCCACACAGCCTGGGTGCGGTCGTAGTCGAGGTGGAGGGCATCGGGATCGAGGGCTTCGTCGGGCTCGGAGGCACGCAGGCGTACGGGGCCGAGGTGTCGGCCACTATGGGGCGTCACAGAGTGGTGTTGGTGAGCGCCGCGGGCGCCTCCATCCAGTTCGGAATCCGTGTACAGGATCTGGGTTCGGACCTCCCGATCGCCTCTGCGGTGTTCGCGGCCGGCGTCGACAACTTGCCGAAGCTGCTGACGGGGATCCTGGTCACGCTGGAGAACTGAGTCCCGTCGGTTTCCGGCTCGCTACAATCTCGCTTGCCGCCCCGGCCCCCTCTAGCGACTTTATGCGGGCCGTTTCGTCAGAAGCGCTGAGAGGCACTGCGGCCCCACCGAAAATACGCCAGAGAAAGAACCTCCGAGGCCGCCCGTAGGGCGGAGGAACAGTCCATGACGGCATCCACCTGGATCACGATGATCGTGGTGATGACGTGCGTGTGGGGCGGTTTCTCCTGGGTGCTGATCACCGCCATCCGGAAGGAGTCCGGCAAGAGCAGTGACAGCTAGCACCCCTCCCTCCGCGCAGCGACATGGAAGCGCTGCCCGCACGTGCCACGACGCGACGACCTAGAAACCATCCTCATCCTGGGCTCCGGGCCGATCATTATCGGCCAGGCCTGCGAGTTCGACTATTCGGGTACGCAGGCGGTGCGCGCCCTCAAGGAAGAGGGGTACCGCGTGGTGCTGGTGAATTCGAACCCGGCCACCATCATGACCGATCCCGATATCGCGGATCGCACGTACATCGAGCCCATAACGGCGCTGTGGGTCGAGAAGGTCATCGAGCGGGAGAAGCCTGACGCGCTGCTGCCGACCATGGGCGGTCAGACCGCGCTCAACGTCGCGATGGAACTGCACCGCTCCGGCGTCCTGGGGAAGCACGGGGTCGAACTCATCGGTGCGGGCGAGCGCTCGATCGAGATGGCGGAGGACCGGGCGCAGTTCACCAAGGCCATGCACCGCATCGGCCTCGAGGTTCCGACGGGGGGGTTCGCGAGCACGGTAGAAGAGGCCATGGAGATCGTGGAGGGCACGGGATATCCGGCGATCGTGCGGCCTTCTTACACGCTCGGTGGTACCGGCGGTGGCATCTCCTACAACAGCGAGGAATTTCGCGAGCAGGTATGCAAGGGACTCGACGCGTCCCCGATCACCGAGGTACTGATCGATCGGTCCGTGATCGGCTGGAAGGAGTACGAACTCGAAGTCGTCCGTGACGCCATCGACAACGTCATCATTGTCTGCTCGATCGAGAATTTCGATCCGATGGGGGTGCACACCGGTGACTCGATCACGGTCGCGCCGGCGCAGACGCTCACCGACGTCGAGTATCAGAAGATGCGGGACGCCTCCATCGCGATCATCCGCGAGATCGGCGTCGAAGCGGGCGGTTGCAACGTGCAGTTCGCGATCAACCCCGAGGACGGCGAGATGCTCGTCGTCGAGATGAACCCACGCGTCTCACGTTCGTCCGCGCTCGCGTCCAAGGCGACCGGATTCCCGATCGCTCGCGTGGGTGCCAAGCTCGCCGTCGGGTACCATCTGCACGAGTTGCCCAACGACATCACCAAGACGACGCCGGCCTCGTTCGAGCCCGTGCTCGACTACGTGGTCGTAAAGCTGCCGCGCTTCGCCTTCGAGAAGTTCCCGGAAGTCGACGACACTCTGGGAATCCAGATGAAGTCGGTCGGCGAGACCATGGCGATTGGCCGCACGTTCCGGAGCGCCTGGCAAAAGAGCTTCCGGGGCCTGGAAACGGGTCGCCACGGCTGGGTCACCGGCCCCGGGCTCAAGGACGATGGGCTGGAGGCCGACGACCGAAAGGCGCTGTTGCGGGCGATTCGGCGACCCACCGCGAATCGGCCATTTCAGTTGAGGAGAGCGCTCGAGGCCGGTCTCTCAGCCGAGGACCTCTTCCAAGCGACGAAGATCGACCCCTGGTTCATCGATCAGCTTCAGCAGATCCTCGATTGGGAGGCCCGCTACCGGGAGGCGGAGGAAGTCAGTGCGGCTCTGTTGAGGCGCATGAAGCGTGAGGGCTTCAGCGACCTCCAGTTGGCCGAGCTGAGGGGCGAGCCCGAGGCCGAGGTGCGTACTCGACGTTGGGCGCTGAACATCCGGCCCACCTACAATGTGGTCGATACCTGCGCGGGGGAGTTTCCGGCCGAGACGCCGTACTACTACTCGTCGTACGAGGACGAGAACGAGAGCGTGCCTTCGCAGCGCCAGAAGGTCGTCATTCTCGGTAGCGGCCCGAATCGGATCGGGCAGGGCATCGAGTTCGACTACTGCTGCGTACAGGCGGTGCTGGCGCTAAAGGAAGCCGGCTTCGAGACCATCATGATCAACTCGAACCCCGAGACGGTGTCGACGGACTTCGATGTCAGCGACAAGCTGTACTTCGAGCCGCTCACGCTCGAGGACGTGCTCGAGATTCTTCACCTCGAAAAGCCGATGGGCGTCATCGTCCAGCTCGGCGGTCAGACGCCGCTCAAGCTGGCACATGGGCTAGAGGAGTTCGGCACTCCTGTGCTGGGCACGTCGGTGGAGGCGATCGATAGAGCGGAGGATCGAGACCGCTTCGACGAGGTGTGCAAGAAGATCGGAGCACGCACGCCGGCCAACGGCATCGCCAGGAGCGAGCAGGAGGCGCTCGCCGCCGCGCGAGAGATCGGGTTTCCGGTGCTCGTACGTCCGAGCTACGTGCTCGGCGGGCGGGCGATGCGCATCATCTACGACGAGGCGTCGCTCGCTGGCTACTTCGTGGAGGCGGCGCAGGCGTCGGAAGATCACCCGGTTCTCGTCGATCGGTTTCTGGAAGACGCCTTCGAGGCGGATGTCGACGCGCTCTGCGATGGCACCGACGTCGTCATCGGCGGCATCATGCAACATATCGAGGATGCGGGCGTGCATTCGGGGGACTCTGCGTGCGTGTTGCCGCCCTACCTGCTATCGGGTCCCGTGCTCGAGGAGATTCGCGATCTCACGCGCAAGTTTGCGCTCGAGCTCGGCGTGATCGGCTTGATGAACGTGCAGTACGCCATCAAGGAAGGGGTCGTCTATGTGCTCGAGGTGAATCCACGGGCGTCGCGGACGATTCCTTTCGTGAGCAAGGCGACGGGTGTTCCGCTCGCGCGCCTCGCCTCGCGTATCATGGCGGGTGAAAAGCTCGCGGACCTCGATGTGCCCCAGGAGCCTCCGGTCCCGGGAGTGGCGGTGAAAGAAGCCGCGTTCCCGTTCAACCGCTTCGACGTGGACGTGCTGCTCGGTCCCGAGATGCGATCGACGGGCGAGGTCATGGGCTTCGACGACTCGTTCGGGATGGCGTTTGCGAAGGCGCAGGTCTCTGCGGGCAATAGTCTGCCGGAGGCGGGTCGACTGATCGTTACGGTGAACGACGCCGACAAAGAGACCGTCACGCCGATTCTGCGCCGTTTCCGCGACCTCGGTTTCACGATCATGGCGACCCGCGGCACCCGACACTACCTGGAGAGGCTGGGGGTACCCACCGAACTCGTCTTCAAGGTCGGAGAGGGTCGCCCCAATATCGTCGACCACATCGTGACGGGTGACGTTGCGCTGCTCATCAACACTCCCATGGGCAAG
>JAYZBT010000049.1:0-11341 GCA_036338615.1 Gemmatimonadota bacterium | reverse complement strand
GCACGAAGGGCCGTGGACGTGTGTCAGAGTGGCTTATGGCGCACGATTGGAAATCGTGTGGGCTCTCGCCCGAGTGGGTTCGAAGCCCACCCCGTCCGTGATGTGAAAGGCTGTAGTGTTCGAACCCACGTGATCTTTCTTCGAAAGATCACAGCGTGGGTTCGAGTCAAGCGGCAGGAGTGGGAAAGCGCGAAGCGCTCCGGAGGGCATTTCCGCGAGACGACGCTGCGACGCAGCGTCCATCCCACCCCGTCGATGATTTTGACCCGAGAAGGATCCGGGGCGTGGCTCAGTCCGGTAGAGCGCTGCGTTCGGGTCGCAGAGGTCCCCGGTTCGAATCCGGGCGCCCCGATTGAGTTGACCGCCGAAGGCGGCCTGTTGGATAGAGCGCCGGGGTTCGAACGAACGGTTCGAGCCGAGGCTCAGAAGAGATGAGCGCGAAGCGAGGTCCATCCGGGCGCCCCGACTTGTTTGAGTTGCACCCTCCGCGCCCGGTCTGCCCTCGGGTGGTCCGGGCTTTGTTGTAGGAGCGCTGGCAGAATGGTATTGCACTCGCCTCGAAAGCGAGCGCCCGAAAGGGCTTGGGGGTTCGAATCCCTCGCGCTCCGTTTCACCCCCTGGGTCGGATGACCCGGGGGGATTTTTCTTGCATCGTCTCAGCACCGACATGCCTTGTTCGAACCCGTTCTGGATGTGGTCCGACCGGCGCCGGTGTCGTCTATTGCTATGGAGATTAGGTGAACCCGAATGAGGCGATGCGTGTGAGACTTTCCGGTTCCCGTTCCGCGGTCCTGGTTCTAGTCCTACTTGGCCTGACCAGCTGCGGCGGCTCAGACGGCGGCACCGAGCCGGAGACACTCCGCGCAGCGAGCATTTCCATTTCACCGAACACGGCTAGCCTCTCGTTCATCGGTGCCACCGCGACCCTGACGGTGAGAATCCTCGATCAGAACGGGAATCCGTTCGCTGGCGCGGTGATTTGGTCGAGCGATGATCCCCTGATCTTCTCCGTGACCAACACCGGTACGGTGACAGCCGTGGCCAACGGAACGGCTACGGTACGGGCGGTCATAGGAAGCCTGAGCGCGACGGCTACGGTCACCGTCCAGCAGGTCGCTGCTAGCCTTTCGATCGTCTCTGGGAGTGAGCAGGTCGCGTTTGCGGGAGAGACGCTTGCCGACCCTGTGGTCGTGCTCGTCAAAGATCAGGGTGGGGCATCCGTGGAGGCAGCTACTGTGACGTTCGCGGCGGATGGAGGTGGCGCGGTCAGCCCAGGTTCCGCTACCTCGGACGCGAACGGCGAGGCCTCCACGTTTTGGACACTGGGTCAGCCTCTGGGTCCTCAGACGCTCGCCGCGTCGCTCACGGGGGGAGCCTCGACCACCATTACCGCGACCAGCCTCTCGCTCGTCCCGTTGCCCGACTTGGTGACAGGGGGCACGCTCGCCCTCTCGCGCTCCGACCCGAGTTCGTTGGAGGCGGTGGAAGTCGAGGCGACGGTCCAGAACGACGGCAATGCGGGCACTGGAGGCGCGTTTCGCGTACAACTCCTGGCCGACGGCGCGGAAATCGCGACCACCGACCTTGCCGCGCTGGCGCCGGGAGAATCGGAGACCGTGACGTTCAACGTCGGGCCGTTCGCCCCTGGTGCGCACACACTCCGCCTCAACACGGACGCCGACGACGCGATCGAGGAGGGCAATGAGGCGAACAACGGGATCGACCGCAGCTTGCAGGTCGTGCTGCAAATCGACGTGGAATCGGGTTCCCCGCTCGCTGCCCTGTCGGGATCCACAGATGACGAGTTGCTCTTCCGAATCGAGGTTCCGGCGGGCTCGCCGAGTAACCTGACGGTCGAGTTGTCCGGTGGCTCAGGCGACGTCGATCTCTTCATCGAGCGTGGCGAGCGACCGTCGAATCGGACCGACTACAACGACTGCCTCAGCACCAGCCCGACGACCAACGAGCGTTGTCAGATCAGTCCGATCAACCCCGGCACATACCACATTCTGCTGCATGCCTTCTCGCCTTTCTCTGGCACGACGATGACGGTGACCCTCGGGGGAGAAGTATTGCCGTTCGACATCGAGATCGTGTTCATCGACCACGGTACGGCGACCCAGGACTCGGCAATCGTGGCGGCCGCCGAGCGCTGGATGTCGATCATGTCGGTCGACATTCCCGACAGTGATTTCTCCACGAATCCGCTCCCGGACAACCAGTGCATTGAGGGGCAGCCCGTCATCAGCGACAACGTCGATGACCTGCGGATTTATGTCAGCATCGTCGAGATCGATGGCGTGTCCGGCACGTTGGCCTCGGCCGGGCCGTGCTCGCTGCGTGGAATCACGAATTTCCCGATCGTCGGCTCGATGAAGCTCGATTCCGCCGACCTCAATCGCTTGGAGGCCGACGGCGACATGTCGTCCGTCGTTCTACATGAGATGGGTCACATCCTCGGGATCGGTACGATCTGGTGCTCTGACACACCCTGCGCCGACGACGACCCGCTCCAGAATCCTTCGCTCCCCTCCAGTTCGGGCGCCGACACGCACTTTACCGGACCTTTGGCGATCGCGGCGTTCGACGCGGCCGGCGGCTCCGCCTACACGGGGGGAGCCAAGGTACCTGTGGCGAACCTCGCCAACGAGGGCTCCGCCGACGCCCACTGGAGAGAGTTGGTGCTCGACAACGAGCTCATGACCCCGATTTTCGACGGAGGAAGGGAGAATCCACTCAGCGCGATCTCGATTCAGTCCCTCGCGGACGTCGGCTACAGCGTCGATGTAGATCAGGCGGAGACGTACAGCAGGGCATTCTCGGCGCCGGCGAGAGCGCCCACGAAGGACCACCCGATCCTGGATCTGAGCGGTGATGTGCGCAGGGGCCCGATCGTGGTGGTGGACGGGAAGGGGCGCGTGATCCGCGTTCGGAACTGAGTCAAAGCGCGACCCGGCTACCTTCGGCGCCGTTCTTCGTTAAGCTCTTTCGTCCTGTATCTAAGCGTCGCCCAGCCACCCCGACCCGATACCCCTTTGCGCCACACGCAGCGCAGCATCGCCCTCTTTTGGGCACCCTTGGCGGCGACTTGGGTCATGATGGCCACCGAGGGCCCGTTCCTCGCGGCGGTAATCGCTCGACTCCCCGATCCCACGTTCAACCTCGCGGCCCACGGCGTGGCGTTCGCGCTTGCGATCCTGATCGAGGCGCCGGTGATCATGCTCATGAGCGCGGCCACGTCACTCGTGCGCGATCGGGTGAGCTACCTCAAGCTGCGCAACTTCGCGCGCTTCCTGAGTCTGGTCACGACGGGGCTTCTTCTGCTGCTCTTGATCCCTGGTGTGTACCGTTGGCTGACCGGTACGGTGATCGGTCTGCCGGCGGAGGTCGCCGATCTCACCTACGGCGCCCTTTTCTTCTTCCTGCCGTGGCCGAGCGCGATCGGCTACCGGCGCTTCTTGCAGGGAGTGCTCATCCGCGCCGGCAAAACCCGGCTGGTGGCGTGGGGCACCGTCATCCGTCTGGTCGGCATGGCGGTCGCGGCGCTGGTCGGCTTTTTCATCTTCGACATACCGGGCGCGTGGGTAGGAGGGTTGGCGCTCGGTACCGGAGTCACGGTAGAGGCGATCGCTGCTCGTTTCATGGCTGCCGCCTCGGTCCGCGACCTGCTCGAGGGAAAGGGCGACCTCGAAGCTCGCGGCCGCGAGGTGACCTACTGGGACATCGCTGCTTTCTATTTTCCTTTGGCGCTCACGTCCATGATCGGTCTCACGGTCCAGCCGCTGCTCACCTTCTTCATGGGCCGCAGCATCGCGCCGATCGAGTCGCTCGCGGTGTTCCCGGTCGTGCATGCGCTTTCGTTTTTCTTCCGGGCGATGGGTCTTGCCTTCCAGGACGCGGCGATCGCGCTGATGGGCGATCGATTCACGCATCTCCCGGAACTGACCAGATTCGGATTCAATCTGGGACTGGCGGTTACGGCCGGACTCGCCCTGGTCGCGTTCACCCCGTTGTCCGACCTCTGGTTCGGGACGGTCTCGGGACTGACTCCGGAACTGACCCACTTCGCGCTGACACCGACGCGAATCCTCGTGCCGCTTCCGTTCCTCTCGGTGCTGCTCTCCTTCCAGCGAGCCATCCTCGTCGAAGGACGCCAGACGAAGTACATAACCGTGGCGAGCGCGTTGGAAGTCGCGAGCGTGGCGGCCGTCTTCGTGATCCTGGGGTGGCGGCTCGAGTTCGTGGGGGTCACCGCCGCGTTCGCCGCCTTCCTCGCAGGTCGACTGGTGAGCAACATGTACCTGCTCGTGCCGTGCCGTGCCGTTCTGCGATCGGTCAGATCGGCAGGCGCCTAAGACCCTCGAAGTCGGGCTCGGCGGCGAAACCCGCGCAGTCCGGGTCCTCGGAGCCCTTGCAGAACACCATCCGCATGGCTGCCGCGACTTCGTCGGCGTTCGCCGGATCGCACAGTGCAATCAGCCCGGAGCCCGCGCCCGAGATCGTGATCGCCCAGGCGCCCGCGTCGTATCCGGCACCGATCGCGTTGTACGCGCCCGGAATCATGGGGAGGCGGTGCGGCACGTGCAGCTCGTCGGCGACGCCGATCTTGATCAGCTCAGGGTCCGCGTTCGCCAGGCCGTGAACGAGGGCGGTAGCTCGGGCGAGGCCGCGCGCGGCGAGGTCGTGACCCACGAGGGCGGGGAGCGCCTCTCTCGCGGCCTTCGTCTCGATCGGCGCCGCGGGGGCGGCATACGCGAATCCGATGTTGGGAGACAGGGCGAGCTCGACTTGCAGGGGGCCATCGGTGCCGGGTAGCACGGCGCGCAGGCCACCATACAAGCAGGGGGCCGCGTTGTCGCCATGTCCCTCGCGTTCATAGGCGGCCTTGAAGGCGCCCTCGGGGTTGGCGGCGGCGCCGCTCGCTGCGAGCGCCAGGTCGCTGCCAGCGAGAGTCGCGGCGGCGGAGGAACCGAGGCCTTTCCCGATGGGGATGTCGGACGTGAGTACGAGGGTGCCGCCGACTTCATAGCCCATGCGTCCCAGCACCCCGGTGAACGACTTCCCGACCAGATCCTCGGCGTCGTCGTGCGTCGCACGCGCGAGCGAGCCTTCGCGGACGAGCTTCAGCCCTGGAGGGCCAGGCAAGAAGGTGGCTTCCAGATACCGATTGAGGGCGAGACCGATAATGTCGTAGCCGCTCCCGAGGTTCGACGTGGAGCATGGTATACGCAACTTGGCGGCGCTGAGCGCGTCAGGCATTCTGACTACTCGTCGTCAAGAAAGTCCTCCAAGGCCGCCAGTGTCGGCTCGATATGGGCAAAGTGTTCCTCGGCGTCCATCATGGCGGCGAGCCCCTCCGGTAGCTCGACCGCCTGCCCGACGGCTCGCTCCACAACGTCCGGAAATTTCGCCGGGTGAGCGGTGGCGAGCACCACGGTTGGGCCGTCTCCCCCGCCATGGTGCCGCTCCTGCGCTCGATACGCCACTGCGGAGTGTGGATCGAGCACGTACCCCGTGCGCCGGTACACGGCGGCGATGCAGTCGGCGGTCTCCGCATCGCTGACCGACGCGCCCGAAACAACGTTCGATAGAGATTTCGGGTCGTCTCGAAACAACCACTGGATGCGCTCGAAATTACTCGGTGCGCCCACGTCCATGGCGTTCGAGAGGGTGGGGACCGCGTCGCGTGCCTGGAAGGATCCGGTGCGCAGGTATCGAGGGAAGACATCGTTGGCGTTCGATACCGACAGGAAGCCGAGCGTCGGCATGCCGGCCAGGCCAGCGACCAGCCCTGCACACAGGTTCCCGAGGTTGCCCGACGGCACGACGAAGCGGGCGGGCGCGCCGCCCAGCTGAATCCACGCATGGATGAAGTAGAAGCTCTGCGGTAACAGGCGCCCCACGTTGATGGAGTTGGCGGACGTCAGGCGATGCCGCTCCTGGATGCGGGGCTGGCGGAACGCTTGCTTCGCCAGTCGCTGACAGTCATCGAACGTGCCGGATACCGCGACCGCGCTCACGTTCCCTCCGAGCGTACTCATTTGGCGCCGTTGCCTCGCGCTGATTCCGTCGCGGGGGAACAGGGTTACGATGCGGTAGCGTTCGAGCCCGTGGAAGGCGCTCGCGACGGCCCCGCCCGTGTCCCCCGAGGTGGCGACGAGGACCGTCCTCTTGCCGAGGGGCGCCTCCGACTCGTCCAGCTCGCTCATCAGCTGGGCCATGAATCGGGCACCCACGTCCTTGAATGCGCTCGAGGGGCCGTGGTGGAGTTCGAGTACGTAGACTCCCGGTTCGACCTCGACGAGCGGAACCGGGAACGAAAGCGCCGCCCGAGTGACCCTTGTGACCGTGCTTGCGTCGACGTAGCCCTTCAGCAGGCGCTCCGCGCCCCAAAGCGCCGAATCGACGAATTCTCCCGGCGATGGAGGTGTGCTTTCCGGACCCAGGGAGGGTAGCGGAGTGGGTACGAAAAGCCCCCCGTCCGGAGCGAGGCCTTGGAAGAGGGCTTCTCGCATCGAGGCCGTGCCGCCGCCCCGAGTCGTAGTGAAGGTCGAAATGCCGATCAATCCAACTGGGGCCGCGGGAAACATCGAGCCGAATTACCACTAGGGGCGCCAGATGCGCCTCCCGAAACTACAGTCAGAGCTACGGTGTCTGCCATTCTGGTCATCAAGAGCGGGTGCCAGGACCCCGCGAAGATGACACCGCCTTTCCCATGACCCACTCGAGCGTCCCAACTACCGACGGACATCCCGACCGAGTGCTGTTCGACTCCGCCTCGAAGGGTCGGCCGAGGCGCGCGTGCAAGATGAGTTGGATCTCGGGTTGGCCCATCACCTTCTGGGTGGGCGACGCACGGCGGAAGTGCGCCTCGTGCGGAAGGGCGGCGTCCCGATGTGGATGCGGCTCTCGGGAACGATTGCAGGAGAGCAGGCTGCCGGCAGAGGAGGAGGCGCGCGCAAAGAGTTCGTTCTTGGCTTCCATGAGCCACGAGATCCGGACGCCCATGAACGGCATCCTCGGAATGATCGAGTTGTTGATCGGTACGGATCTCAGCGAGGAGCAGCGCAATACGGTAGGCATCATTCAGACCTCCGCCGATGGGCTGCTCCGCATCCTCAATGACGTTCTCGACGTCTCGAAGATGGAGGCCGGGCAGTTGGATCTGGAGTCCATCGACTTCCATCTCCCCGAGCTTCTGCACGAGACGGCGCACATCTTCGCGCCGAAGGCTGCGGGTAAGGGCCTCGAATTGCTCGTCGATGTCGGTGATGGGGTACCTACGCACATGCGGGGTGACCCCGTCCGGCTTAGGCAGATCATTACGGATCTGCTCTCGAACGCCGTCAAGTTCACGAAGGACGGCGAGATCGTGCTGTCAGCTGATAGGATCGATGAAGGCACGGAGTCGAACCGCATCCGCCTGAGCGTTCGCGATACGGGTATCGGAGTACCGGAGAGCAAGCAGGAGGCGATCTTCCGCGAATTCGAACAAGCGGACCAGTCGACCACCAGGGTACACGGTGGACGTTAACGAGGACTCACCAGAGGATCATCACATGGAAGGCGCGGACACAACGCCCCCGGTTGACATAGAGGGGTTTCGCACCACGGTGCACAGCCTCAAGTCGTCCTCGGGCAATATCCGGGCGAAGCGCCTGGCCGCGCTGCTCCAGGAACTCGAATCTCTGGGCAAGGAAGGGGACGCCCAGGGTGCCGCAGCGCTGTTTCCGACGGTCCGGTCCGAGTACGAAGCCGTGATGGATTTCCTGTCGGAGCACGGAGACCGACGCGGATCGCTTTATCGGCCCTCGCGATCGTACACCTGGACCGAGCGCATTCGTCGGCCGTTCATGCTGGAGGAGGTTTCGATCTGCAAGCGCCCCGACTCCGAGTCCAACGAGTAGGACCGGTCGACCGAGATTCCGCGGCCGAGATCGACCTGGATCTCGAGTTCGTCACCCTTCCACTCGGCTTTCGCCTTCATGGTCTGATTGACGCCGACGTCGATCGCGATCTCCTGTCCGTCCAGTTTGATCAGGAGTGGAGCTCCTCGGCCTGTTCGCACCTCGACGGTCGAGTCCGCCACAGCGAGCACGACGCGCTGAGCAGGCCGCATGGCTTGCATCAGCATTTGCATGGCCTCGGGGTCGACTTGACCGCCGCCGCCGCCCCCACGCCCGCCGCGGCCGGCACCGCCTCGTCCTCCTCCTCCGCCACCACGTCCGCCGGAGCGAGCTCCTCCTGCGAAGGAATCTCCCCCTCCGCCGCCACCCCTCCCGCGGCCAGCCGAGTCTCGTGGGTCTTCGCTAAGACCAGCGTTGCGCACCCAGGTACCTGAAAGGCCGTCCTGAAAGGCGAGCGGCACTGGCCTGAGTTCTCCGCTTCCACCGCAACTGGCGGTCGCTACAACCGTGATCGCGGCGAGGACGAATGGGAGGGTACGCATCGTTTGGCTCCGAGCTGACGGTGTTCGTTCTTCGTAACAGAGGACGCGTTGCCGGTGAGATTCGTTAGTCGCTACGGGCTCGATGTGCAAGAAAAGACGCCGGCACCCAGGGGGCGCCGGCGTCGGGGTACCGCAGGACCGGAAGTGCGATCTACTTCTTCTTGCCGGCCTTCTTCTTCGGGGCAGCCTTCTTCTTAGGAGCGGCCTTCTTGGCTGCGGCCTTTTTCGGAGCGGCCTTCTTCGGAGCAGCTTCCGCCGCGGCCTTCTTCCTGGCCGGCGGGCGCTTCGACGCCGGGCGCTTCCTCGCTCCGGCGGACTTCATGGTGGCCGGCTTCTTAGCTGCGGCCTTCTTCTTCTTGGCCGGAGCCTTCTTCTTCTTGGTCGCCACTGGAGATCCCTCCGAAACGGTGTTTGAGCACTACGGACTGTCGAAGTTGTTCCTATCTACACGCATTCACCGGCAATGCGCAATAGATTGTTTCACACTTCCCTACGACATATTCGTGACGTGTGCTGTCGCCTACACAACATATAGTAGGTCAGGTCGCGATTTGTAACTTGCGGAGCGAAGACTCTCAATGGTCCGTCAGGACCTGCTCCCGTCCATTCGTAAAGTCACTTCTTCAAGATGCGTGCACTCTCACCTGCCGAGTTCCTCGCCGAACTCCGCCGCCGCGGAGCGCAGCACTTGCGTCGCGTGTCCTTCCGAAAGAACCGAAGCACGATCTGGTCGCTTACGCAGAGGGGGGCGGCGCTCAACGTGCACGAAGCTTATCGCCTGTCGCCGCCCGAACTGCTCGACGCCTTCGCCGTGATCGCATGCGAGGGTAGCGTGCGCACGCCGGAAGCCCAGGCGGCCGGCCGTCGGGTTCACGAGTGGCCAGAGCTTCAGCAGGCAGTGGGCGACGCGCGCGCCGAGCACGAATCGCGGTTTCGCTCGTCCGGTGGCGAGGAGGGGTCGCCTACGCACTGTTGCGCGACCGTCGAGCAGAGACGCTACTTCAGGGCGATCTATCACTACTTCAACTGGACACGCTTCAGCGGGGATTTGCCCGCCGACATCCCGGTCCGCTTGAGTCGTCGCATGACCTCCGCGCTCGGACACATGCTGCCGGGTGGCGACGAGGGTGACCGCTATGTCGTCGAGATCGCGCTGAACGTCGACCTGATGCTGCCAGGAAACGGAGAAGAGCGCGTCGACACGCTTCTCCACGAGATGGCGCATGCGGCGGACTACCTGGCGAACGGCAATCGTGACCACGGGCGGTCGTGGCGTGAGTGGGCGTTGCGAGTAGGATGCACGCCGGAGACGCTATACGATCGCCCTGTGCGTCGCCGGCTCCGCCGAAGCGACGCGGTGCTTCGCGTTCCGCCGCTCCCTCAGGCCTTGGTGCGCAGGTCCCCTCGAGGCTGAGTGCCGCGCCGAAGACCCTCTTCCGAGGCGCGCTCTTTTGCCTTCAAGGCCAAAGCCAAGCGAATGCACCGGCGGTGACGGACGCGTATATGAGACCATCGAACATCGACTTTACCGTCGCGCTCCATTTCTGATGGAACCAGATGGAGCGCTGGGGAAGTGACATCGCGTAGCAACAGAAGGCGACAGTGCCGATGACACGGAAGACCGCGAGGTAATCGGCGCCGGGCCCCAGCATCCGTCCGCCGAGGTAGGCGGCGACAACCGCGACCAGGACGCTGTACACGAACCACTGGGTCAGGCTCTTGCCCATCTCGAGCACGGCACCGGGCGGAAGCACGGTGAAAAACGCGACCGGGCCCTTCCGTGCCTTCTCTTGGTAGGCCTCGGACCTCATGGCCTCCATGCCCCCGGCGTAGGGGAATACGTAATCGCCGGGGGCGATGCTGAAGCCGCGCAGCGCGTCCATCACGCCATCCTCGTCCTCGAGTGCTGAGAAGTCGTTGGCGTGATAGTTGAGAAACATGTGGAGGATCGAACTCACCGCGAAGACGAGGACCGCAGAGAGTAGGATGGGCGCCCACAAGGAGAGGATCTGGACCACGGTGCCTCCTGTTCCCGAGCCGTTTTGATCAGGCTTCAGCGTAGGCGGCCGGTATGCTCGATGCAAATCTCCCTAGGTCCGACCGCTCCTCGCTGCCGCCACGACGTTGTCGACGGTGAAGCCGAACTTCTCGAAGAGCACCTCGGCGGGGGCCGACGCCCCGAAGTGGTCGATGCCGATCGATCGGCCCGCTTGTCCCACCCAGCGTTCCCATCCGAACGTGCTGCCCGCCTCGACCGAGACACGGTTGGTCACGGACCCCGGCAGCACTTCGTCGCGGTAGCCTTGTTCCTGCCGCTGGAAGAGGAACCAACTCGGCATGCTGACGACGCGGGTGGGGACGCCCTCTTCTTCGAGGAGCGTCCGCGCCTCGAGCGCGAGGCCCAACTCGGACCCGCTCGCGATGAGGATCGCCTGAGGCTCGCCGGCTGACGCCTCTGCCAGTACGTAGCCACCCTGACGAAGCCCGTCGGCAGAAGCGAGCGACCCGCTACGGTCGAGCACCGCGACCTTCTGGCGACTGAGGGCGAGGAAGCTCGGCCCGTCGGTACGCTCGATCGCGACGCGCCACGCGATTTCGGTTTCGGCCGCGTCGCCGGGGCGAAGGTCGGCTACGTTGGGAATCGCACGCAACGCAGCGAGTTGCTCCACGGGCTGGTGCGTTGGTCCGTCCTCGCCCAGTCCGATGGAGTCGTGCGAGAACACGTACACGACCGGCTGCCGCATCAGGCCAGCCAACCGGATGGCCGGCCGCATGTAGTCGGAGAAGATCAAGAATGTGCCGGCGTACGGCCGGACGCCGCCGTGCAGGGTCATGCCGTTCATGATCGAACCCATGGCGTGCTCGCGGACCCCGTAGTGAACGACCCGCCCT
>JAYZBT010000048.1:0-22552 GCA_036338615.1 Gemmatimonadota bacterium | reverse complement strand
TGGATGAGTTCGAACACAGGGTCCTCCTGACCATCCTGGCGCTGGACAACGATGTGTACGGCGTCCCGATCCGTGAGCACCTGGAGGAGCGCGTGGGCCGGAACGTGGTGGTGGTCGGTCGCCTGGCCGATGGTGTGTCTTTGGATCAGGCCGAACTGGTCATGGCGTTCGGCCTCACCGGCTTCGTAGGTTTCATCATGTTCGACGTGACCCCCCGCGATCCGACCGTTTTCGGTGGCATCAGTGTGCTGATCCTTCTGGTCGGTATTGTTGCCAGCGTGGTTCCGGCCGTCAAAGCCACCAGAGTGGATCCGGTGGTTGCCCTGCGGGCGCGGTAGACCGCATGGCGGGGCGGGCCCCCTTCGCATCCGTCTTGCTGCCCTTGCTGGTAGGCACGTTGGCGTTCTCGTGTGCAGACCCCGACCGCGGCGACCTCCCCGCGGGCGAGACGGACAGCACGCGCGTATTGATCTTCTCGAGGACGGCCGCATTCCGTCACGGCTCGATCGAAGCCGGGATCGGAGCGCTCGAAGCGCTCGCAGCCGAACACGGCGTTACCCTGGATCACACGGAGGATCCGGCAGTCTTTGCGCCGGAGAGGCTGGCCGTCTTTGCTGCCGTGATCTTCCTCTCCACGACCGGGGACGTGCTCGACGACGCGCAGCAGGAGGCCTTCACGAGCTACATCCGCGGCGGAGGCGGTTTCGTCGGAATCCACGCGGCCAGCGATACGGAGTACGAATGGCCGTGGTACGGACAACTCGTGGGCGGCTACTTCGACGGCCATCCGGGCAATCCCAATGTGCGCGAAGGCACGGTTCTGGTCGCCCAGCCGGATCATCCCGCGACGGCTGGACTACCGGCTACCTGGGTCCGCTCCGACGAGTGGTACGATATCCGGGACTTCCAGGCCGACGTCACGGTGCTGCTCAACGTGGACGAGAGCACATACAAGCGCCCGGAGGAAGGGCCCGCCGCGCGTCCGCGTCCCATCGCGTGGGCACGCGTCTTCGACGGCGGCAGGATGTTCTATACCGCGCTCGGCCATACCGATGAGAGCTACGGCGAGCCCGAGTTCCTGAGTCACGTTTGGGGCGGCCTCGAGTGGGTGCTGGGGGTCGAGTCGCGTCTTGAGCGGTAACTTCGAACCCGAACTTTCGAGCAGGCCATGAGCACCTACGAAGCGGGGCTCGCGGTACCGGATCTTTATCCGCCGGACCCGATGTACAAGCGACAGATGCGGCGGCGTCTGGACGAACTCCGTCGCTGACGCCCGAGTCTAGCGTTACTCCCCGTACGGCACCCAGATGTTCTTGACCTGCGTCGCCTCGCGAAGGAACTCTTCGCCCTGACCCTGGTTGCGATCGAACCAATCCCGTGCGCGACCGTAGCTGACCCAGGTGCGTTTCATGTTGCCCGTCGAAGCGCTCTCCACCTCACGCGCGTCTTCGGCGGATCCGAAGTGCCAGATTCCGTCCACATCGTCGTGGCTCGCCAGGGTAGGCACGATCTCAGCCCTCGAGCCCGTAACGATGTTCACCACGCCGCCCGGCACATCCGAAGTGTCGAGTACCTGATACAGGTCGGTCGCCAGAAGCGGCCCGACCTCGGACGGAACCACGACTACGGCATTGCCGACGGCGATGAGGGGCGCGATGCAGGAAACGAGGGCCAGCAGGGGAAGCTTCTGAGGGCAAACGGCGCCCATGACCCCGATCGGCTCCTTCATCGCGAGCGTGACATTGCGGAACGGCGTGTGGTGGACACGGCCTTCCCACTTGTCCGCCCATGCCGCGTAGGTGAAGAGTCTGTCGATCGTGGCCTCGAACTCCAAAAGTGCTTCGTCGGCGGCCCCGGAGATCGCCGCCAGGCGCGCAGTAAATTCTTCTGAGCGCGCCTCCAGGTTCTCCGCGAGGTAATACAGCACCTGAGCTCTGTTGTGAGCGGCCCGAGCGCCCCAGCCCGCTTGCGCCGTTCTAGCCGCCTCCACCGCGTTGCGCACGTCCTTGCGGTTGCCTCGCCCGACTTCGCCGAGCAGCGAGCCGTCGGCCGCATACACCGGCACGCTGTAGGCACCGTTGGGCCGACTCTGCTTGCCTCCGATGTACAGTTTCGGCGTGCGATCGAGGGCCGGCGTGCTCGCGCTCCCGGCTGCTTCCGGCGCTGTCGCCACAGGCTCGTGGGGAACGGGCTCCTGCTCGCTCGGTGCGAGGTGCTCCCATGCCGGACGCACGTACTCCCGGAGCCCCTCCTCACCACCCTCTCGGCCATAACCGCTCTCGCGGTACCCGCCGAAGCCGGACGCCGCGTCGAAGAGGTTCGTGCAGTTCACCCAAACGGTTCCCGCCTTGAGCTTCGGCGCCACGTCGAGCGCGAGGTTGATGTTCTCGGACCAGACCGAGGCGGCGAGCCCGTAGCGACTGTCGTTCGCGAGCGCGACCGCCTCCGAGGGTGTTCGGAACGTCATCATCACGACCACGGGTCCAAAGACCTCGATCTGCGCCAATGTGCCGGAGGGCTCGACGTTGGTGCACAACGTCGGCGGATAGAACCAACCGTCGCGGGGAGCGCTCCAGGAGGGCTGCCAAACTTCGGCGCCTTCCGACCTGCCCTTAGCGACGAGACTCTCGATTCTCTCGAGCTGTACCGGAGCCACGATCGCCCCCATGTCGACGGATTTGTCGAGGGGGTCACCCATGCGCAGGTTCTCCATGCGTGCCCGCAGCTTCCGCTCCAGGATCTCGGCCACGCCTTCTTGCACGAGCAAGCGCGAGCCCGCGCAGCATACCTGGCCCTGATTGAACCAGATGGCGTCGACGACGCCCTCTACTACCGAATCGAGATCCGAGTCCTCGAATACCACGAAAGGAGACTTCCCACCCAACTCCAACGAGATCCGTTTTCCACTGCCCGCGGTGGCTTCCCGAATGATTCGCCCCACGTCTGTCGAGCCGGTGAAGGCGATCTTGTCGACGTCGGGGTGATCGACCAGAGCGGCGCCTGTCTCGCCGTCGCCTGTGACCACGTTCACGACGCCCGCGGGAAGTCCCACCTGCTCGCACAACTCTGCGAAGAGCAACGCCGTGAGCGACGTGAATTCCGCAGGCTTGAGCACGACGGTGTTCCCGGTCGCGAGCGCTGGCGCGATTTTCCAGGAGAGCATCAGCAGCGGGAAGTTCCAAGGGATGATCTGACCGACGACTCCCACCGGTTCGTAGCCTGGCAACTGGTCTTCCATCAGCTGCGCCCATCCGGCGTGGTGGTAGAAGTGCCTGGCGACCAACGGAATATCGAGGTCGCGTGACTCCCGGACCGGCTTGCCGTTGTCCAAGGTCTCGAGCACCGCCAACAGCCGGGCGTGCTTCTGAATGGCCCGGGCGATGGCATACAGATAGCGTGCCCGCCCGTGCGGACCGAGCTGCCACCAGGCCGGTTGTGCGGCGCGCGCGGCGCCCACTGCGTCCGAGACCTGCTCGGCCGAGCCCTGGCTGACTTTCGCGATCGTCTCCGCAGTCGCGGGGCTCGCGGTATCGAACGACGCACCGACCGAGGGATCGGTCCAGGTGCCGCCGATGAAATGCCCGAATGCCCTGTCGTGTTGCTCCAGCCATTCGGTGGCGAACTGGGCGCTCTCCAGAGCGCGGCCGTACTCGAGAGACTCGAAAACCTCAGCGACTTTGCTCATGCCAGCGGGTGTCTGTGGAAGGCCGAGTAGCGCCCGGTAACGTGGTGTTCGAGCTGCCGTTCGATGTCCGCCAACAGCGATGAAGCGCCGAAACGGAACAGGCTGGGCTGCAGCCAGCCGCTACCGAGTTCTTCTTTCATCAGGAACAACCAAGTGAGCGCATCCTTGGCCGTACGGATGCCACCGGCGGGCTTGAAGCCGATTGCGTACCCGGTGCGCTCCGCGTAGGCGCGAACGGCGCGGGCTATTGTGAGGCCGACGGGCAGGGTGGCGTTCACGCTCTCTTTGCCGGTAGACGTCTTCACGAAGTCTGCTCCGGCCATCATGCACACGAGGCTCGCTTTCTGGACGTTCCGAAGCATCGCCAGCTCGCCGGTCGCGAGGATGGTCTTCATGTGTGCGTCGCCTGATGCGTCCCGGAATGCGCGAACCTCGTCGTAGAGCGCCTGCCAGTTGCCCGTGAGTACGTGGGCGCGCGTCACCACGATGTCGATCTCCGCAGCGCCGGCCGCCACGGACGCCTCGATCTCGGCGACTCGTTGCGGGAAGGGGCTGAGCCCGTGCGGGAAGCCGGTCGAGACGGCGGCGACGGGGATACCGCTCCCGGCCAGTGCGTCGACCGCGGTCGGCACCATCGCGTGGTACACGCACACGGCGCCGGTGCGCACCGAACCCTCGGCCATGCCGAGCGCCTGCAGCACGTCGCGCCGGACCGGCTGGCGCGCCTTCGCGCAGAGTCTGCGTACTCGGCCCGGCGTGTCGTCGCCCGCGAGCGTGGTCAGGTCGATGAGCGTGATCGCCCGGAGTAGCCAAGCGGCCTGCCACTCCTTCTTCACGCTACGACGGGTACCCAGCGTCGCGGCCCTGCGCTCGACCGCGCTCCGGTTCACGCGGATTTGCCGGACCCAGTCCAGGTCCAACGGCATACCCGGGTTCCGTACCCCCTCACGCAGGTCGACGGTGCTCGTAGCGTTTCCGGTCGATGCGTACCTCGCAGGACGATCTCTCGCGGTGGCTTCTGAAGTCTTCATGGCGGCCAGGTCAAGAAGGCTGTCGAGGAAGTACAGTGGGCCACGACCCCCCTGCGCTCGTCATCAGGTGTGTCATGACTCTACCGTGTGTGGGTTGGGGTGGCACGGCCCCATCTCCGTCGTTGGAGTCTTTCGGAGTAGCTACGGCTACGCCTACAACGCTCCGCCTAGGATCTGGGGCCGTGGCATCCCCAACGCGGCCCGCTGTACTTCCTCAACAGCCTTCTAGTGTATCCGGCCGGAAAACTACCGAGGACGCGAGGGGGATGACAGCGCGTGGCCCTTCCTGCAGCTCGTTTCAGCGCGCATGTTCGCAGCGGTGGAGGGACTTCCGCGCAGTCGATCGCAGGGGGGAGCACGCTTGCTGCTGTCACGGGTCATCACGAAACTCGTCGGTTGGGCCGTCGCGGTCTTCTACGACGTGGAGCGCACGGGTCCGCCGCTCGTGGACGGCGCCGTGCTCGTTACGGCGAACCATCCGAACGCGCTCGTCGATCCGCTGGTGATCTTCCGGACGGGACAGCGACCCTCGCGGCCGCTCGCCAAGGCCTCTCTTTTCGATCAGGCCCTCACGGGCACCCTTCTGCGCGGGCTCGGGGGCCTGCCGGTATACCGTCGCCAGGACGATCCGGCCCTGATGCATCTGAATGAGCGCACGTTGGATGCCGCGGTCAGTGCGCTGCAAGCGGGTGAGGCAGTCCAGATCTACCCGGAAGGGCGGAGTCACTCCGAGCCCTCGCTCACGCCGATCCGGACGGGGGCAGCGCGCATCGCGCTGCGAGCCGCGGCGGAGCGCGACTGGACGCTCGACGTTCACGTACAGCCCGTGGGGCTCACGTACACGCGCAAGCACCTCTTTCGTGGCCGTGTCGTGGCCGCCTTCGGTGAGCCGTTCTCGATCTCGGAACTCCAGCCTCTGTACGACGAGGACGACCGAGCGGCCGTGCGCGAACTAACGGACAGGATTCGAAGGGGCCTCGAGTCGCTCACGCTGAACTTCGATCATCCGGACGACCGCGAATTGGTCGAGGTGGCGGAGCGGCTGTACGCGCGCCAGAAGAAGCTCGTGCGCTGGCGTGAACGCGACCTCATGGCCAACCGGCTTCCGCGTCTGAGGGCTTTTGCCAGCGGGGTTCGCTGGCTGAGGGCGACGGACCCCGAGCGACTGACGGAGCTGCGCCAGGCGGTCCGGCGTTACTTGCGCCTGCTCACGTTGCTCGGCGCTAGCGAGGGGGACGTGCCGCCCACCTACCGGTTTGGAATCGTGCTCCGGTACTCGATTCGCCAACTCTTCATGCTCACCCTGGTGCTGCCGGTGGCGGTACTGGGTGTTGCCGTTTGGGCTCTCCCCTATGGGTTGACGCGCCACGTCGCGCCGAGGTTCCGACCCAAGCTCGATCAGGTCGCCACCTACAAACTCGGGATGACCATTCTCGCCTTTCCGCTGTGGTGGGGACTCACGCTCCTGGCGGCGTGGTTCCAGTGGGGGCTCGGACCGGCCGCCCTGGTCGCGGCCGCCCTGCCCGCGGCGGGCCTCGCGGCGATCGCGTGGCGGGAGCGCCAGGCTCAGGTCCGCCAGGACGTTCTCGTGTTCTGGCGAGCCATCAAGCATCGGGGCGGCCGCGACCGCTTGCTCGACCAGCGCACGGCGCTCGTAGGAGCCTTCGATGAGTTGACCGCGGCTTGGCAGGTGGACCGCGGAAGAGCGTGACGGCCGTGCGAGCGGGAAACCCGCGGGCCCCCGACCGAGTTAGCACCGCAGGCGCAGACACTCAGCCGGTGAGGGGACGATGAAGACACGGGCACTCGGACACCTGATCGCGTTTTCTCTAGCGGTCGCGACCGCGGGCTGCGGGGACGAGGCCCCGTTTTCGAACGACAACGGTGATCTCTACTCCCTGAATCAGGACCTTCTGTTCTCGGGCCGTTTCACGGCGAAGGTCCCGGTCGTGGACTTTCCGATCGATGCCGAGGTGAGCCGGGTCGGGGAGGGGCAGTGGGACTACGAGGCGTGGTTGGAAGCCGGTGCGAGCTTCTGGCCGATCCCCGCATACGGAGTCCTCTGGCTGGGGCACCGGTGGTGCGCGATGAAGAACGAGACGACACGGGATCCGGGGGACGAATACGCCTTTCTGGCCGAGCTGGGGGGGGACGCTGAGGGGATCACTCGGTGGCAAGGTGGTGATCGATGCCATTTTCGGCGGCAACGGCTCCATCCGGGGTGTCAACGTGAGCGGCGACGAGCGCGAGATCGTGTAGCTGCAGCCGACGATCAATTTCCAGGTCACGCCAGCCTTCCTCCTGGAGGCCGCCATTCGCGGACCGTTGCACGGCCAGAATTTTCCGGCGGGGAATCAGTTCATGATCGGCGTTTTCCACCGGTCGGTGGCCGGGGGCTAGCGGGCGCTTGAGCTAGACCGCGCGAGCCCCTATCCTGTGGCCCCGTCGCCGGGGTGCGCTACCGGCGACTCCCTGTAGAGGGGGCGGAGGGAGACTGGTGTCTCCGGCGGTCTTCAAAACCGTGCGGCCCGGCTAGAACCCGGGTAGGTGGGTTCGATTCCCACACGTTCCCGCCAGGGGGGATTCGGCTCTCTAGCGACCGACCCCGACGCGGAATCCCAATTCGACCCGCCCGTCCCCGGCGGGCACCGCTAGCATGTCGATGGGGGCGGGGAAGTCCTGGAGGTGGGCAGAGACGAATGCATCAGCGCCGCTCAGGAAGAGCAGAAAGATGCCCAGGGCGATCCAGTCCTCCTGTTGTTGGCGGCGGGAGTCTTCGAGTTCGATCAGATCACTGAGTGTCGCGTCCTCGTCCAACGCAGTCTGGATTTCGTCGAAGTCCGTGATGCCTTGTGCCGTAAGGTCCTCGCGCAAGTTCGCTTCCCTGAACTCGACCCTGGACGCGACTTCGGTCAGCCGCTTCCGCGTGCGGAGGATGCCGTACACGGTGGTCGCCTCGAGCGTGAAGTAGAAGCTCGCGCGGGTGTGAGCCCCGATGGTGGATTGCCCCCAGCCCGGCACGAGTGCGGACCGAAGGAACGCCCCTCCGGGAGAGACCGGTGTGAAGACGACGGTGGAGTCCGGCGGGTTCTGCTCTTCACTCGTCGCGGGCAGCGGATCCGGAGCCTCCTGCCCAAGCCCGGCCTGAGGGGTCAGCGCAATTCCGAGCGCAAACACGGCCAACACCGGGGCGCGGCGAACCAGGGTCGCTGTGTAGGCTCTCACTCGATCTCGTTCTCCCACTGTACGAGTCTTGGATCCTCGCCCTCGCGCAGGATCACATAGCTGCGGTGGTACACCCAATCTCCCGAGTTGATGTACCAACGGTCCCCGTGCAATCGCTCACACACCGGCACGTGCGTGTGCCCGAGCAGCAAGAGATCGAGGTCGGGGCGCCTCCCCATCTCGTTCAGCGCCCACTCCTTTAGTATGTCGGACCTCGCGAGTTCCGTCGGTCCGGGCGCGGTCCAGCGGTGTTCGGTCTGCGAGACCCCCGCGCCGATCCGGTCGCCCCATCGGCGGGGCAGCAAGCCAAAGGCGACTCGTGTGAGGTGACCGTGTAAGATGAGCCTGAGCGCGCGGTAGCCGAGGTCGCCCCTGCCGAGCCCGTCGCCGTGCGCGAGGAACGTCCGTAACCCGGCCATCTCGGTCGTGATGGGGTCTTGTAGAAATTCGAGGCCGACGTCTTCACGCAGGTACCGGCCACCCCACCAGTCGTGATTCCCGCCCATCAGGGTCACGCGCACGCCCGCATCGACGATGCGTCGTAGCTGCGCGAGCGTGGCGTCGTAACCACGGCTCGTCCCCCACCGGTACTCGAACCAAAAGTCGAAGATGTCACCGTTCAGCACGATCCACGACGCGGTTTCCGCGGCCTGATCGAGCCATACGGTGAAGGCGTCTTCCTGTTCTCGGGCGATGGTGCCGAGATGCACGTCGGAGACGACCAGCACGGTCTTGGAGGGCTGGGATTCTTGCACGTGCGAAGCTATCCCCGAACCGGGAGCACTTGGAAGGGGTAGGACACGCATCCGAGCCCGACTAGCTTCCCTGATGGCTTCCTTCATACGGCCCTTCATGCCCAGCAAGATCCAGCGCGCGCTCTTGACCCTCACGCTCGTGCCGCTGGTGATGGCGTCGTGTTCGCCCCGCCAGTTCGTGGTCGTGGCGCCGGCCATGGACCCACAGCAGACGGCGCTCCGGCTCGAGGACCACACGCGATTGGAAGGCCCCATCCGGATCGTCTTCGACTGGGAACTGAACGAGGCCGGTGTCAGGGTGAAGGGGCGCGGCGTTGCCCGGTTGGAGCCGCCCTACAGGGCGCGGCTCGACCTCTTCCTGACCAATAGTGAACCGATCCTGAAGGCCGCCCTGGTGGGTGGCAGGCTGATTCTACCGCCGGGCGCTCCCCGCCAGATCTTGCCGCCGCCCGACCTGTTTTGGGCGACGCTGGGTGTGTTCCGGACCGAATACGGAATGGAGTTGCTCGGCGGAGACGAGCTGGAGCAGGACGCGCTGCGACTGCGCTACCGCTACGAAGACGGCAAGGAACTGCACTACCGCATCAATGACGGAATGTTGAGGACCGTCGAGTTGATCGAAAGTGGCTCCGTGGTGCAGCGCGTAGAGGTCGAGCCGGATGCGGAGAGCCGTTATCCCGTCCAGGCGACCTATAGAAATCTCGCCGCGTTCCGTGAACTCAAGCTCACCCGTGATCACCTCGAGCGGGTGGAGTCGTACCCGCCCGACATCTGGGACCCGATCGGGGAGGGTAGATGAGCGCGAGTTGGCGGAGGGGGTCGTTGGCTGTGGTCCTCTCCCTGGTCGTGTCGGGGTGTGCTTATTCGTTCCGGGCGGGCTCTTTTCCGCCCGAGCACGTAGAGACCATCGCGGTTCAGCCAGTCGACAACGAGACGAATCGGTTCGAACTCTCCGGGGAACTCTACGACCAGTTGCTGCGCAACCTGCCTCGCGCCCTGGGGATCAGAACCGCGGGTGAGGATGTCGCGGACGCGGTGGTACGCGGCTCGATCATGCGCTACGACGTGATTGCGCCCAATTATCAGTCCGCCCGATCGGGGCAGGCGGCGCAAGTGCTTCAGCGTCAGGTCTCGATCGGCGTTTCCGTCGAAATCGTCGATCTGGTTGAAAACGTTGTCCTCTGGGAGTCCCGGAGTCTGATCGCGCAGGGCGAGTTCGTGGAGGCCAGCGAGACCGAGGAAGTAGGGCGCCTCGAGGCCATCGAATTGCTGGTCCAAAAGATTGTGGACGGGGCTCAGTCTAACTGGTAGATTCGGCCGACGTTTTACCGGGGTAGGGCCCGCCTAGCCTCCGAATTCACCAGATCTCTGCCAGGGAGACATATTGCTCCGAGCCTGCGGACTAGGTGCAATTCTCGTCGCTTTCTGGCTGCTTCTCTCGGGCCACTACACGGGGCTGCTGATCAGCTTGGGGGTCGGCTCGTCGGCGCTCGTGGTATACCTCTCCATTCGGATGGATGTGGTGGACCACGAAGGCGTCCCGCTGCAATTAGGGGGGCGCTGCTGGCTCTACCTGCCCTGGCTCCTGAAGGAGATCTTCGTCGCGAATGTGGCCGTCGCGAAAATCATCCTTCACCCCAAGCTCCCGATCAGCCCTATCACCGTGCTGTTCCATGGGAGCCAGAAGACGGACATCGGGCGTTTCATCTACGCGAACTCCATCACGCTGACGCCCGGCACGATCACGACCGGCGTAGACGGCCAGGACTTCGAGATCCACGCCCTTACCTATGCGGACGTCGACGGGCGCGAAGAAGACGAGATGGACCGACGGGTGACGTGGGTCGAGCAAGGCTCGGCGTCCGTCACGGACGACTCGGCGCCGGCCGACGAGTAGATGTTCATCGCCACCACGGCTGGCATTCTGATCGCCATGACGCTCGCGATGGTTCGTGCGATTCTCGGCCCGACGGTATACGACCGTGTGCTGGCGGTGAACGTGTTCGGCACCAAGACGGTCTTGCTGATCGCGGCACTCGGATTCCTCACGGGGCGACCTGAGTTCCTGGACCTCGCGATCGTGTACGCGCTCATCAATTTCATCGGCACGATTGCCGTGTTGAAGTTCTTCGAGTACGGGGATCTCGGTCGCGAGCGCCGCGACGAAGTGGCAGCCGAATGATGGAGATGGTGCTCGACGTGCTGAGTTGGATCGCCATCGTCGGCGGCCTCTTCTTCATGCTCGTGGGGACGGTTGGCATTTTACGCATGCCGGACGTCTACACGCGTCTCCATGCGGCGGGAATGACGGACACCATGGGTGCCGGGCTGCTGCTCTTGGGCATGGGCTTGCAGAGCGTGATCGGGATCCTGGACGGGGACGGACAGGTTTATTGGTTCGTCCTGTTCCGGCTCGTATTCGTATACGCCTTCCTGCTCTTCACCAGCCCGATCGCGACGCACGCGGTAGCGCGCGCGGCGCTTCACGGTGGGCTGGAACCGTACCGCGCCCCCGTCGAGGCGGGGGACTGATGATCGAGTTCGTCGACGTCACGCTTCTCGTGCTGCTCGGGGTGACCTCGCTCGTGATCATCCGGGAGCAGAACCTCTTCGCCGCTGTCATGCTGGCGGGCATCTACAGCCTGCTTTCCGCCGGCCTTTTTGTGGTCATGGACGCAGTGGACGTGGCGTTCACCGAAGCCGCGGTCGGCGCCGGTATCTCGACGGTGCTCATGCTCGGGACGTTGGCGCTCGTGGGTCACCAAGAGCACAAACCGAAGCGACGGCCGATCCTGCCGCTCTTCGTGGTGGCGGTGACCGGCGGCGTGCTCGTTTACGGCACGCTGGACATGCCGTCCTTCGGCGACCCCGCCAACCCGATTCACCACCATGTCGCGCCGCACTACCTGGAGGAGTCGCCACACGAGATCGGGGTTCCCAACGTGGTCACCTCCGTGCTCGCTTCCTACAGAGGCTACGACACCATGGGCGAGACCACCGTGATCTTCGCCGCGGTGGTCGGCGTACTGCTCTTGCTGTCTCGCGGTCCGCGTCCCCGCCGCACCGTCGTGAACGGCACGTGGCGCACTGTCGCGTACGAGGAAGACCCCCCCGAGGTCGAGGAGGATCGCGATGGATGACCGCGTGATCCTCCGCGTCGGGGCCAAGATCCTGATCCCCTTCATTCTTCTGTTCGCCCTATACGTGCAGTTCCACGGCGATTACGGGCCGGGCGGCGGCTTCCAGGCCGGGGTCATTTTCGCGGCGGCGTTCGTCCTGTACGCGCTCGTATACGGGCTGGGCAACGTGAAGCGGGCGCTGCCGCCCCAAGCTGTCTACGTCTGCGCGGCTCTGGGCGTGCTGATCTACGCCGGCGTCGGATTCGTGACGTTGGCGTTGGGAGGTGACTTCCTCGCGTACAACGTGCTCAACCACAATCCGGAGCACGGCCAGGAGTACGGCATCCTGTTCGTGGAGCTCGGCGTCCTGGTCACGGTCTTCGGTTCGATGGTCGCCATCTTCTACGCGTTCGCGGGTCGCCGGAAGGTCGACGTATGACCGGACTCGGCCTCTTCAACTACTGGGTCGTCATCTTCCTGATGATGGTCGGCTTCTACACGCTCATCGCGCGCGGCAACCTCATCAAGAAGATCATCGGCCTGAATATTTTTCAGACCGCGGTGTTCATCCTCTACATCTCGATGGGGAAGATCACGGGAGCGACCGCACCGATCTTCGTGACTGGGGCTGAACCCGAGTTCGGCTACTCGAACCCGATCCCGCACGTGCTCATCCTTACGGCGATCGTCGTCGGAGTGGCCACGTCCGCGCTCGGCCTCAGTCTCGTAATCAGGATCAAGGAGGCCTTCGGTACGATCGAAGAAGACGAGATCGAGGAGTTGAGCCGGTGAGCCATCACCTCCCCGTACTCCTGGTCGTCATTCCATTGGTGGCCGCGCCGTTCGCGGCACTGGTCAACCGGCCTCGTGTGTCCTGGGCGATCGCGCTGGGCGCCGCCTGGTGGGCGTTCTACGCGGCGTTCCGTCTGCTCGCACAGGTAATGAGCGACGGCACCATCCACTATGAGTTGGGTGGGTGGGTGGCCCCCTACGGAATCGAGTACGTCGTCGACCCCGCCAACGCGTGGGTGCTGCTCATCGTTGCGCTCATCGGCGCGGTGGTGATCCCGTATGCGCGCGCGAGCGTGGCGCACGAAGTGTCCGAGGACCGGATCCCGCTTTTCTACGCGGCGTTCATCCTGTGCATGACCGGGCTGCTCGGTATCGCGGTGACCGGCGACGTCTTCAACGTCTTCGTATTCCTGGAAATCTCCTCGCTCTCCGCGTATGCGTTGATCGCTCTGGGTCCGGATCGGCGCGCGCTCACCGCCTCTTATCAGTACCTGATCATGGGAAGCGTGGGGGCGACGTTCATCGTGATCGGCATCGGCCTCATGTATGTGATGACCGGGACGCTGAACATGGCGGATCTCGCCGAGATCCTCCCGCAGCTCGAAGCGAACCGCACGATTCCGGTGGCGTTCACCTTCCTCACCGTCGGTATTACGCTGAAGCTGGCGCTCTTCCCGCTGCACATGTGGCTGCCCAACGCTTATACGTATGCGCCCTCGGCGGTGACCGCCTTCATCGCCTCCACGGCGACGAAGGTCGCGGTGTACTTGTTACTGCGCTTCTTCTTCACGGTCTTCGGCGCCGAGTTCTCCTTCGACGTCATGCAGCTCGATCGTATCCTGATGCCGCTCGCGCTGTTGGCGATCCTTACGATGTCCCTGGTCGCGATCTACCAGGAAGACGTGAAGCGGCTGCTCGCCTACTCGAGCGTCGCGCAGATCGGGTACATGGTGCTCGGCATCAGCTTCGCGTCGGCTCTCGGTCTCACGGCGGGCATTCTGCACCTCTTCAATCATGCGCTCATGAAGGGGGCCCTCTTCATGGCCATGGGCTGCGTGATGTACCGGGTGGGCTCTGTGCAGATCGACCGCATGAATGGCCTGGGTCGGGCCATGCCTTGGACCATGGCCGCGTTCGTCGGCGGAGGCCTCAGCATCATCGGCGTTCCGCTCACGGTCGGATTCATCAGCAAGTGGTACCTGATACAGGCCGCGCTGGAGCAGGGCATGTGGCCAGTGGCGGCCGTGGTGCTCGCCGGGTCCCTGCTCGCCGTGATCTACATATGGAAAGTCGTCGAGGTCGCCTACTTCCGTGACGTGGACCCCGAGGCGGGCATCAGCGAGGCGCCGCTCTCGTTGCTGATTCCGACGTGGACGCTCGTGATCGCGAACTTCTGGTTCGGCATCAACGCGAGCGCCACCTCCGGTGTGGCGCAACGCGCCGCGGAGTTGTTGCTGGGGCTCGCATCGTGACCCCGGGCATGCTGATCGCCACCTGTATGTTGTTGCCCGTCGCGGGCGCGTGTGTGCTGCTCCTGTTGGGCAAGTGGCCCAATGCTCGCGAGGCCGCCACGCTCGTCACAGGTGCTCTGACGTTCTGGTTCGTGCGCGGTCTGCTACCCTACATGCGCGAGGGCGTCCGTCCTCGGCTCGATGTGCTCGAGGTGATCCCGGGCATAGAACTCGCCTTCGAGGTCGAGCCCTTAGGGCTGCTCTTCGCGCTGGTCGCCTCCTTCCTCTGGATTGTGACGACGCTGTATGCCATCGGGTACATGCGGGGGCATCACGAGGAGAACCAGACGCGCTTCTACTTCTTCTTCGCCATCGCGATTGCGGCTGCGATCGGCGTCGCGTTCAGCGCCAACCTCTTCACGCTGTTCACGTTCTACGAGGTCCTGACGTTCTGCACGTTCCCGCTCGTCACGCACCATCAGACCGACGAGGCGCGCAAGGCCGGGCGCGTGTACCTGGGCATCCTGCTGACGACGTCCGTCGGCCTGCAACTGCTCGCCATCATCTGGACCTGGCAGCTCGCCGGGACCGTCGAGTTCACCGACGGGGGCATCCTCGCAGGCACCGCCTCGGCGGGCGTGCTGGGCGCGATCCTGGTGCTCTTCGTCTTCGGAGTCGGCAAGGCCGCCGTCATGCCCTTCCACCGCTGGCTTCCCGCCGCGATGGTCGCTCCGACTCCGGTGTCCGCGCTGCTGCACGCGGTCGCGGTCGTGAAGGCCGGTGTCTTCACCGTGCTCAAGGTCTCGGTCTACATCTTCGGCATCGACTTGCTGGGCACGCTCGCGGCGACGGACTGGCTCGCGTGGGCGGCGGGTATGACGATCATCCTCGCTTCCTTGGTGGCGTTCAGGCAGGACAACCTCAAGGCGCGGCTCGCCTACTCGACCATCAGCCAGCTCTCGTACATCGTGCTCGGCGCGCTGCTCGCGAATCGATGGGGCATCATTGGCGGCGGGATGCATATCGCGATGCACGCCTTCGGCAAGATCACCTTGTTCTTCGCGGCTGGCGCGATTCTGGTCGCGGCGCACGAGAAGGACATCAGCCGTATGCACGGGCTGGGGCGTACGATGCCGATCACCTTCGGGGCGTTCTTCATCGGCTCGCTGTCGATCATCGGGCTGCCACCCGCGGGCGGCAGTTGGAGCAAGTGGTTCCTGGGCATGGGCACGCTCGAGGCGGGGCAGGTAGGTCTGCTCGCCGTCTTGATGCTGAGCTCGCTGCTGGGGCTGTACTACCTGCTCGAGGTGCCCGTGAAGGCGTTCTTCTTGAAGCCACCCTCGGACGCTCATCGTCCTGAAGGCATCCACGAGGCGCCCACGCTCTCGCTCGTCGCGATCATTGTGACCGCGGCTGCGACGATCGGCCTGTTCGCCTATCCGGATCTAGCCTACGAGCTGATGTCGATGGTCGTGCCGGGGGCTGCGCAATGAGCCACGAGCACGGGGACCACGGGCCCAAGGAGCCGATCGGCTGGATGGACAAACCGGACTTCGTGAAGCGGCTCTTCTGGGCGTTCTATGCGCTCTGTGCCGTGCTCGTCGTTGCGGAGGTCGTGTTTGGAAAGGCTACCGAACACCCACACCCCAACGAGGGATGGTTCGGTTTCTACGCCGTCTACGGCTTCATCTCGTTCTGGTTCCTGGTGCTGCTCGCCAAGCCGATGCGGAAGCTGCTGATCCGCTCCGAGGACTATTACGAGGGCGACGAAGGGGCCGAAGATGCTGGGTAGCCTCCCACCCTTCGTCCCGTTCTTCGTTGGCGCCCTGGCGGTCGCCTTCACCAAGGGACTGCCGCGCAAGGTCATCCTGCTCGCCGTCCCCATCCTCGGCGGGCTCAACCTCCTGCTCGGCCTCGAGCACGACGTGCAGCTGCAGGAGTTCCTGGGCGGGTATACGCTGACGCTGCTGCGCGTCGACAAGCTGAGCCTGCTCTTCGGATACCTCTTCCACATCGCGGCCTTCCTCGGCTTCCTGTATGCGTTGCACCTGGGAGACGGTGACGTCGACGGCGCCGTCGGCGACGGGGATCAGACCGGTGGTGACAGGGCCGGGCTTCAGCACGTTTCCGCGATGCTCTATGCGGGCAGCGCGCTGGGAGCCGTATTCGCGGGTGACTTCATCACCCTCTTCGTGTTCTGGGAGCTGCTCGCCGTCACCTCGGTCTTCCTGATCTGGGCCCGGGATTCGAAGCGCTCATTCGCGACCGGTTTCCGTTACCTGATCATCCACGTGGTGTCCGGCGTGCTTCTGCTCTCCGGGGCGCTGATGCTCGCGCACCGGACCGGCTCCGTCGAGTTCGGACACGTCGGCCTCGAGGGCACGGGTGCGGCCGGCTGGATCTTGCTGATTGCGTTCGGCATCAAGGCCGGCTTCCCGCTGGCACACAACTGGATTACCGAATCGTATCCGGAGAGCACGCCGACCGGCGCCGTCTTCCTGAGCGCGTTCACCACCAAGGTCGCCGTCTACGCGCTCGCACGGAGCTTCGCGGGCGAGGACGTGCTCATCGTGGTCGGCACCGCGATGACGTTCTTCCCGATCTTCTACGCGGTGCTCGAGAACGACCTTCGCCGGGTGCTCGGCTACTCGATGATCAACCAGATCGGCTTCATGGTCGCGGGTATCGGCATCGGGACGGCGCTCGCCGTCAACGGGGC
Source organism: Gemmatimonadota bacterium (assembly GCA_036338615.1). Lineage (GTDB taxonomy): Bacteria > Gemmatimonadota > Gemmatimonadetes > Longimicrobiales > Gaopeijiaceae > UBA1138. The sequence continues at coordinate 5,775 of JAYZBT010000048.1, read as the reverse complement.
CGTCGCGCACGCCTTCGCGGACGTGATCTTCAAAGGCCTGCTCTTCATGTCGATCGGCGCCGTGATGACCATGACCGGGCGAACGAAGGGTACGGACCTGGGCGGTCTGTACAAGACGATGCCGTTCACGGCGACCCTTTGCATCGTGGGCGCCATGGCGATCTCGGCCTTCCCGCTGTTCAGCGCCTTCGTCACGAAGTCGATGATCATGGTCGCCGCCATCGAAGAGCACCACTACATCGTCTGGCTCTTCATGCTGTTTGCCTCGGCGGGTGTGCTCGAGCACGCGGGCATCAAGATTCCGTTCTTCGCATTCTTCGCGCACGACTCCGGTATACGCGCCAAGGAGCCACCGAAGAACATGCTGATCGCCATGTCGATCGGGGCCATACTGTGCCTGTCGATCGGAATCTTCTGGATCCAGTTCTACGGACTGTTGCCGATGGAAATGGAGTACCACCCCTACTCCACCACCCACGTGCTCACGCAGCTCCAGCTGCTGTGCTTCGGCGCACTCGGCTTCATTGCGCTCATGAAGACCGGGGTGTATCCCGACGAGAAGCGGGCGGTCCACATCGATGCCGAGATCCTATACCGGAAGCTCGGACCGTGGTTGGTCCGCAAAACGGGAAGTGCTGTCGCGCGCGTCGACACGTACGTGCGGGCGTCCGTGCTCGAGCTCGTGGCATCGGTCCTACGCGTCGCGGCCCGGGCCCATGGCCTCGTCGGACCGCTCGCCCGCAGTTGGCCGACTGGCAGTACAGTGCTGTGGGTGGCGATACTTCTTGCTGGGTACCTGCTGTTCTATCTCTGACCGTCGACCTCTTGAACATCCCCCCGCCGTGGCGGGGAAGGCTGCGAAGTGACCGTCCGGCTCGCCACCACCTCTGAAGCCATGGGCCAAGTCCACAGGCTCCAGGCCCGGGACTTCGAAGTCGTCTCGGACCACCTGGACCCCGGATCGGCGCTTGAGTCGGTGTCCGCGGGGGATGCAGATGCGGCGCTGCTTCCAGGGCTGCTCGTGAGCGCCGCGGCGCTTCTGGGGCTCGAGACCGCGGCCGTCCTCGTCCGCGATGAGCCGCGGGACCTGCTCGTGGTAGCGGACAGGAGAGCTGTGCCCCTGCGATCGCTGGCGTCGTCCGCGCGGGTGGGTGTGACAGGCGCCAGACGGCGGGGACTGCTGCGAGCCCACAGGCGTGATCTCGAGGTCGTGAGTCTCGACAACGGCACGTCCCCGGCGGACGCGCTGGAGGCGGGCGCGGTCGACGCGGTGATTCTCAGCGCAGCCGAAGCTCGGCAGTCGGGGCTCGGCGGGGTGACCTCGGAAATGTTGGACGCCAAGGCGTGGCTTCCGGGTCCCGGCCAGGGCGCATACGCGCTCTTCGCCCGTGACCCCGCGGCTTTCGAGGCGCACGATCACGAGCCGACTCGTCGGGAGCTACGGGCCGAACTCGCGCTCGTCCAAGCGCTCGGGCTGCCGATCGGTTCTGCGCTGGGAGCGCTCGCTCAGTCGACCGGGCCCTTGATTCGGCTTTGGGCCGGAGCCGCTGGCCCGGACGGTTCCGCCTTTGTCCGCTCGGACCTGACCGGCCCTGCCGGGGATTCCAAGGTGGTGGCATCAGCGGTCGCCAAGCAGCTCATCGAGCGCGGCCTCGCGACCGTGCTGTCCGGCCCGCTGTCGTGACCGCGCCGGAGAAGGTGCTCGGGGCAGACGAGTTGCTCGACCGCTTCCGACGGCCCCGGAAGGGCACGCTCGTTTTCACCAACGGGTGCTTCGATCTGCTTCATCCGGGTCACGTGGAACTCTTGGCTGCCGCGCGGGCGTTGGGTGACGCTCTTGTCGTCGCCGTGAATACCGACGCCTCGGTGCGACGCCTGAACAAGGGTGGTGAACGGCCGTACGTGGCGGGGCCGGATCGCGCCCTGGTGGTGGCGGCGCTCGAATCGGTGGATGCCGTCTGCCTTTTCGACGAAGAAACCCCCCGCGAACTCATCGCGGAACTGCTACCCGACGTGCTCGTGAAGGGTGGCGACTATGCCCTGCAGGATGTGGTCGGGCGCGTGGAGGTCGAGGCCGACGGGGGTCGGGTCCAACTCATCCGCCTCGTGGAGGGGTATTCAACGACACACTTGATCGATCGCATTCGAGGAGGCCCGCGGTGATCGGAAGAAGCAGCGACAGACGGCCGGATCAGAACCGGCCGATCAGCATCGAGACCGGCGTCTCCCCCTACGCCGAGGGGTCGTGCGTGATCTCCACAGGCGCTACGCGAGTCTTGTGTACGGCCTCGGTGGTCGCGGGAGTACCGCGTTGGCGCGAGCACAGTGGGGAGGGATGGGTGACCGCCGAGTACGCCATGTTGCCTCGCGCGACCCATACGCGCTCGCGTCGCGAGCGCAACGGTCCCAAAGGGCGTACGCAGGAGATCCAGCGGCTCATTGGCCGCTCCTTGCGTTCGGTTACGGACATGACGTCACTCGGGCAGAATACGGTCACGATCGACTGCGACGTGCTGCAGGCCGATGGCGGTACGCGCACGGCGTCGATCACCGGCGCCTGCGTTGCGCTTTCGTTGGCCGGGGACTGGATGGTGAGCGAGGGTCTCGTGGTCCGAAACCCTCTGCGGGAGCGGGTGGCCGCCGTGAGCGTGGGGCTCGTGGGTGGTCAGGTCTTCCTCGACCTCGACTATCCCGAGGATTCGGGCGCGCAGGTCGACATGAATGTGGTCGGCACGCAGAGCGGGGGCTTGGTGGAAGTGCAGGGCACCGCGGAGGGTGACCCCTTCCCGCGCAGCGACCTCGATGCGCTGCTCGACCTCGCGACGTCTGGTCTCGAGACGCTTTTCGCGGCCCAGGCCCAGGCACTTCAGGGCGACTGAATGGACCTGCTCGTCGCCACCCGAAGCCGGGACAAAATGGGGGAGATCCGGCGCATCCTGGGGGCGGTGCCGGAGCTCCGCCTCATCGACCTGGAGAGCGCGGGCATCGCGAAGGACCCGGCGGAGGAAGATCTGGAGCCGTACGAGACCTTCGAAGAAAACGCGCGCTCCAAGGCCGAGTACTTCTTCACCAAGTCGGGAATCGCGACCGTGGCGGACGACTCGGGGCTCGCTGTAGACGCCTTGGGCGGGGCGCCTGGAGTGCGCTCCAAGCGCTTCGCACCCGACCGTGGTCTGGAGGGTTCAGAGCTCGACCAGGCCAACAACGAGCATCTGATGATGCGACTCGGCGGTTTGGATTTGGCCGCTCGCACGGGACGCTACGTGTGCGCCGCGGTCCTGGTCCTCCCCCCGGACGAACCCATCGTCGTCCGAGGCGAGGCGGAAGGCCTCATCCTGGGCCAACCCAGGGGACACGAGGGCTTCGGCTACGATCCCTATTTTTTCGACCCCCAGGTCGGCAAGGCGTTCGCGGAACTCGATGCGAGTCAGAAGAATGCGCGAAGTCACCGAGGCAAAGCGTTTCGTGCTCTCGCCGCCGAGTTGCTAACCATGGAGCTCTAGCCATGCTCGAGGACAGGCACAACCCGGTTGAGATCGGGCCGACCGAAGACGAAGCCCGACTGCGCATCGAGTGGAAGGACGGCGTGGCGTCGGAGTACGTGCCTCGGTACTTGCGACTGTTGTGCCCCTGTGCCGCGTGCGTCGACGAGATGACGGGGATGAGGACCTTGTTGCCAGAGCATGTCGACGACGGTGTCTACCCGACCGCCATCCACTACGTCGGACGTTATGCGTTGCAACTGGTCTGGAGCGACGGGCACTCCAGCGGAATCTACACCTTCGATTATTTGCGCGAGGTTTGGGATACCGAGGTGGAGGAGTTGGAGGACGGCTGACTGCCGCGGGTGGAAGTGACGCCGATCGTGCCTTGTGTGCAGACGTGGCCGCGTCCCATTCTGAGTGAGCGACTCTTCGCCCCCGGATACGAATCGTGCCCGACTCGCCCTACATCGACGTCGTCAACCAGGTGGCTTTCATGACCTGGCGGGCGGTCGTCGCCGACAGCGAGCTCGTCTTCGGCATGTCGCGCATGTACGAGTTGCGGAAGGGCGAGCACGGCGCGGAGGTTCGGGCCTTCAGAGACGTCCAGGAGGCGCGGGCGTGGCTGGGGCTCGAACCGGCCGATGGCTGAGAGCCTCACCACCGCCGAACGGGAGGTCGTGCAGGCCATCGATCGAGAACGACTCGTGGAGTCGATCCAGCGCCTGGTCGCGGTCGAGAGTTGGAACGGCCAGGAGGGACCGGCTCAAGAGCTCATGGCCGAGTTCATGCGGGACGCGGGCCTCGATGTAGACCTCTGGGAAATCGACCTGGACGAGGTGACGTCCCATCCCGATTGCTCCGTCGAGATCGAGCGCGAAAGCGCGCTCGGCCTGGTCGGAACGCTGTCAGGGAGCGGCGGCGGGCGATGCCTGATCCTGAACGGGCACGTCGACGTGGTTCCCCCGGGAGCGGCCGACCTGTGGCTTCACCCGCCCTTTGGCGGTGAGGTCGCGAACGGCCGCATCTACGGCAGGGGTGCGCTCGACATGAAGGGTCCGCTAATGGCGGGGCTCCACGCATTGAAGGCGATCCGGGACGTGGGGGTTGAGTTGTCGGGCACGTTGCACCTACAGAGCGTGGTGGCCGAAGAGGATGGCGGCATGGGGACGCTCGCGACCATCCTGCGCGGATACCGCGCCGATGGGGCGATCGTCATGGAGCCCACCGATCTGGTGGTGGCTCCGGCCCAAGCCGGCTGCCTCAACTTCCGCGTGCGGGTATCCGGAGTGTCGGCGCACGGCGCGGTTCGAGAGGAAGGCGTCAGCGCCATCGAAAAGCTCTTCCCTGTATACGCTGCGCTCCAGGAACTCGAGGCAGCGCGTAACCCACATGAAGCACGTGATCCGTTGTACGCCCGCCATCGGCTCCCTTTCGCGATCAGCATCGGCACCATCCAGGGTGGGGACTGGGCCTCTTCCGTGCCGGACCACGTCTCCATGGAAGGCCGTATGGGCGTAGCACCGGGGGAGGAGTTCACGGCCGCGCGAACTGCGCTGGAGGCTTCCGTCGCCCGGGTCGCCGAGACCGACCCTTGGCTCAGCGAGCATCCGCCGCGGGTCGAGTGGTGGGGCGGTCGTTTTCTTTCCGCGCAGACGCCGGCCGATCACCCACTCGTGACTACCCTGCTCGCGGCGGCCTCCAGCGTGTCCGGTAGGCAAGCGTCCGTCGAAGGCATGACCTACGGCGCCGACATGGGCCTCATCGCGAACGTTGGAGGGACGCCCGCCGTGCTCTACGGCGCCGGAGATATCCGGCGCGCGCACCGGCCTGACGAGTGCGTCGAGATCGACGATCTCCTGACGATGGCGCGAACGCTGGCGGTGACGGCTATGCGCTTCAGCGCGTGAGTCGCGTGATGCCCGGCCAGCCTCGGAGCGCGACTACCGCGTGCAACTCACGGCGCCCGGCGCCGCTGCGGTAGTCGGGCCGACCGTGGGCGTGGTCGCGGTACCGAAAAAGACTACGCATCCCTCCGAGGTGCCCGTCGCGGTATGTGTCGCGCTGGCGGACCAACCCGAGATCGTCGCCGCAGAGGCGACGGTGACCCCACTGGAAGTCTCGAACGCCAGGCTCGCCTGAACTGTCGTATAGGAGTACGAGTTCTGGTAGTACAGCTCTTGTTTGTTGGCCAAATTCTTGAGGTCCGACTTCATCGCGGAGTAATACGCCTTCTCACGCACGGAGGAGAACTTCGGAATCGCGATCGCCGCCAGGATTCCGACGATGACGA
>JAYZBT010000047.1:0-4070 GCA_036338615.1 Gemmatimonadota bacterium | reverse complement strand
ATTGGCGCCCGCGGTCAACAGAGACGTGTCGGTCGTGAGCGCCAGGGCCGCCAGAGCTCGGCGCTCTCGCGCAAAACGCACCACGTACTCCGTGGCCAGATGCTGAGCGTCCGCCGCAGAGCCCCCGTTGCCGCAGAACATGATCTTGCCGCCCGCGAGAATCGTCCCGAGAACTCGATCAGCGAACTCTTCGATCTGCCCGGACATGGTATCCGAGACCGCGGAGCTCAACGTGGACAAATCACTCAAGTGCTCGCCAATCACGGCGCCGCTGTCCCTCATGGTACCTCCCGTTCGAGAATCCCCTTCATACGACCCCAAAGGCCCATCTCGGGCGGCAGCGGCGGGACGGGAAGCGGGGGCTCATCTTTGAGTACTCGCGCCGGATTCGTCAGGCAGAGGTTGGTGAGGGACTCGCCCGCGCGCCGCGCGTCGAGGTAGGCGGACACTTCCTTGAAGTAGATCTTGGCATTCGACTGAGCGTGGAAGTCGGAGGCCAGGTAGTCCGCCCAGCCGTACCGCAGCAGTCGCGCGGCGATCCCCTTCGCCTCGGGGCCGTAGCGACCGGAGACCGAGCCGTAGTTCACTTGCAGGTATGCGCCGACCTCTCGCCATTTGGCGATCACGCCCAAGTTCCGGTCGATCCCGATGTACCGCTCCGGGTGAGCAATAATGGGTCGATAGCCTTCGCTGATGATGCGCGCCAGAACCTGAGTCGTACCAGGCGGCACGTGTAGCCGCGGCCACTCGATCAATACGAAGGAGGTGCCAGCCAGTCGCACGCGAGCGTCGGAGAAGTCGACGTCGGGGATGTCGAGCATGACCTCGTGCCCGCGCTTGAACTCGACCTCGGGGTACTCCTTGCCCACCGCTTCGGCAGCCCGTGCGAAGGCCTCGTCGACCTCGCTCAGCCGGGCCTCGAGCGCTTCGACGTCTCGTGTGAGGCTCCCGTTCAGGTGGGGCGTCGTGAGGATCTTCCGAATCCCGAGCCGGGTCATACGCTCGACCGAGGCGAGTGTGTCGTCCAGGTCGAGCGCACCGTCGTCGACACCGGGCACGAGATGACTGTGGATATCGGTAAATGCGGTGTGGTCGTAGTGCCTCATCGCACGCTCGCCGTCCGAGCCAAGATGCCGTGCAGCGCCACTTCGGGGTCGGGCTCCTCGAGCGCCGCCTCACACGCGTAGGTCAACAACGCGTCCCCCGCAAGCAGCTGAAACGCGCTGTCCCGTACGCGACCGGGTCGCGCTTTTGCTTCGCCGATCGCGGCCACCCCGAGGCGCGTCATTCGGTCGGTCATCGACGGGTCGTCCGCTGCGCGCCCCCCCACGGAAGCCGACCCGGCACGCCACTCGGCGTCGGCCTGCAGCCATGGTCCAAGGTCCATATGCGCAGCCGGCCTCCGGGCGGCGAGCCAGGAGCGGACGTGGCTCACGCTCGTCCCTCCGCCAGCAGCTCCCGCACTACCGACGCGCCGAAGTTGAGCGCCTCCTCGATTCGCGTCGGGTCCTCCACGCCGGCCTGCGCCATATGGGGCCGGCCGCCGCCACGTCCACCGACGATCGTCGCCACTTGGCGCACGATCGCGTCCGCGCGGACCCCTCGAGAGATCAGATCGTCGCTCACGAAAGCGAACAGCTTGCGCGTATCCCCCGGCATCTCGGCGACCAGCACGGCGACCCCCGAGACCCCGCTACCCAGGAAACTGTCCCCCCACTTTCTGGCATCGTCGGCGTTACGCGCCCTCAATCGGATGCCTCTGTAGTTGGAGGTGGATCCCGACGAACCCTCGCCCAACTCGACGACCTCGGAGGCCACTTCCTGCTCACCTCCGCCACCCTCGGCCCGCACCTCGTCGAGCAGGCTCGCGAGCTCGGAGCGTTCACTCAGCAGCTGTTCCGCTCGGTGCGTGAGATTCTCCGGCGCGGTCTTCAACGTGGCCGCCGCCTCGGCGAGAATCGCCTCCTGCCCCTTGAGATAGCCGAACGCGCCCGGCCCCGTCAGCCCCTCGACCCGGCGGACCCCAGCGGCCACGCCGGACTCGCCCACCAAGCGGAAAAGGCCGATCTCACCGGTGTGCCGCGCATGCGTGCCTCCGCACAACTCCATGCTCACGCCCGGCACGTTCACCACCCGGACCTCGTCCGCATACTTTTCACCGAAAAGCGCCATGGCCCCGGCCTCGACCGCGTCCGAATACGACCGGGAGCTGATCTCTACGGGATGATCCGCCCAAACGCCCTCGTTCACGATCGACTCGACCCGCTCTCGCTGCTCGATCGTCATCGGCGCCGTGTGCGCGAAGTCGAAGCGGAGCCGGTCGGGTGCCACGAGGGAGCCACGCTGGACGACGTGCTCGCCCAGAACCTGCCGCAGCGCCGCGTGCAGCAAGTGGGTTGCGGTGTGGTTGCGCACGGTATCGCGCCTCAATCGAGCGGGCACCTCGGCGGCCACCGGTACGGAGTCCGGGTCGCTGGGGAACGCACCCTCCACGGTGCCGGACAAGGCCGTCCAGGGACCGACCTTCGCGACGTCGGAGACGGTCAACATCCACCCGTCTCCGCTCACAGTGCCCTTATCGGAGACCTGGCCGCCGCTTTCGACGTAGAAGGAGTTCTGTTCCAGCACGAGCCCGAGTGCGCCGTCGCCGTGGCGGTACGCCAGCACGCTGGTATCGACGGTCAGGGAGTCGTATCCCACGAAGGTCTGCTCATCCTCCGACAGGCTCGTCCAACCCTCGGTGCTTTGCGTTGTATCAATGCCCAGTCCGGAGGCGCTTCGGTCCGCTCGGGACCGCCTCCGCTGTTCTTCGAGCGCCGTCGCGAAGCCCGCCACGTCGACCGTGACGCCCCGTTCCTCCGCCATCAGTTGCGTGAGGTCCAGCGGGAAGCCGAACGTGTCATGCAGCTTGAAGGCCTCCTCACCCGAGATCGTCGCCCCCTCGGAGCTCGCGAGTTCGTTGAAGCGGCTCATACCGCCTTCGATGGTCGCCAAAAAGCGCTCTTCCTCCGCGCGCGTTTCTCGTTGCAGGTGCTCGCGGCGGTGAATCAGGTCGGGGTACGCCTCGCCCATGCTGTCGACGACAGAGGCCACGACCCCCACCATCGTTGGTTCACGCCGGCCGAGCAGCCAAGCGTGCCGCACGCCTCGCCGGAGGATACGGCGCAACACGTATCCGCGACCCTCGTTGGACGGGAACACACCGTCGGCAAGAAGAAACGCCACCGAGCGAGCGTGGTCCGCGAGCACCCGGTACCCAACGGCCTCCTCGGACTCACGGTCGTAGGGACGGCCGACGAGGTGCGCCACGCTGTCGAGCATCGGTACGAACGCGTCCGTGTGGTAGCTGGAATCCACGCCTTGCAGGACTGAGGCGATGCGCTCGAGTCCGGCGCCGGTATCCACCGACGCCGCCGGTAGCGGCGTCAGTTCGCCTGAGGCGTCCCGGTCGAACTGCATGAAGACGAGGTTCCAGAGCTCGATGATGGTGCCTGCCTCGTTGAGTTCGACGAACTCTTCGGTGCTGGTCACCGGCGTCGGATTCTCGCGCAGGTCGTAGTGCAGTTCGGAGCATGGACCACACGGACCCGTGTCCGCCATCTGCCAGAAATTGTCCTTGTCGCCCAACCGGTAGATGTGATCTGCGGCGAGCCCCACGTTGGTGGACCACAGGCGGGCCGCCTCGTCGTCCGTGTGATGTACCGTGGCGTAGAACCGATCGGGATCGAGTCCGTACACCTCTGTCATCAGCTCCCAAGCGAACTCGACCGCCCCCTCCTTGAAGTAGTCACCGAAGGAAAAGTTGCCGAGCATCTCGAAGAATGTGTGATGGCGCGCGGTGTAACCGACATTATCAAGATCATTGTGCTTGCCGCCGGCACGCACACATTTTTGGCTCGTCGCCGCCCGCACATAGTCACGTTTTTCGCTGCCGACAAACACGTTCTTGAACTGCACCATGCCGGCATTGGTGAACAACAATGTCGGATCGTTGTGCGGCACCAGGGGACCTGAGGGCACGACAGCGTGCCCATTAGCGGCGAAATATTCGAGAAACGCAGTTCGGATCT
>JAYZBT010000046.1:0-15670 GCA_036338615.1 Gemmatimonadota bacterium | reverse complement strand
GCTCCTTGTGCTTGACGCCGAACCGCTGTTCCTCATCGATGATCAGCAGGCCCAGGTCCTTCATCACCACGTCTTGGGAGAGCAGGCGGTGGGTTCCGACGATGATGTCGATCTTGCCGGTCTCGACCTGCTCGAGGATCTGTTTTTGCTCCTTTGCCGACCGAAAGCGGCTCAGAGCAACGATTCGCACCGGGTAGTCGGCCAGGCGCTCCTCGAACGTGTGCCGGTGCTGTTCGACCAGGATGGTCGTGGGCGCCAGGAGCGCGACCTGCTTGCCGTCCTGAACGGCCTTGAAGGCTGCCCTGATCGCGACCTCCGTCTTGCCGTACCCGACGTCTCCGCAGATGAGGCGGTCCATGGGCCTCGAAGATTCCATGTCGCGCTTCTCGTCTATGCTGGCTTGCCGCTGGTCCGGGGTATCCTCGTAGAGGAATGACGACTCCATCTCCATCTGCCAACGCGTGTCGGCCGAGAACGCGAACCCGGTCGCGGCCTCTCGACGCGCGTAGAGCTCGAGCAATTCGGCGGTCATCTCCTCGATGACCTGCTCGGTCTTCCTCTTGACGTTCTTCCACCGCTTGCCGCCGATGCGGTGAATGCTCGGCGGCTTGGCGTCGTCGGAGCCGCCGACCCAACGCTCGATCAAGTCGAGCCGGTAGACCGGAAGCCGGAGTAGCTCGCCGCCGGCATACTCGATCGTCAACGCTTCCATCGCCTCTCCGGCGATCTCGAGCTGCTCCAGCCCGGCGAATCGGCCGACCCCGTGATCCATGTGCACCACGTAGTCGCCGGGCGTCAGCTGGGAGAGACTCTCGAGGGCCACGGAGCCCCGGAAGCGGCGGCTGCGGCGTACTCTGCGTGTCCGTCGGAAGATCTCGTGGTCGTTGAGTACTCGCAGCGCCGCGTCGCCGCAGGTCAACTCGAACCCGGTCGAAAGTGATCCGAGGCCGATGCGCGTGCCCGGCGGAAGTCGCTCGGCACCGCCGAGGATTTCCTCGAGCCTCTGGAGTTGACCGTCGTTGTCGCACAGCAGCAGCGTTTCGTGGCCGGTCGCGCTGCCCTCTCTCAGGTATGCCTGCAGCTTCGCCATGTCCCGGTTGATCTCCGGGGGCGGGTTGGCGCCTAGGCTGGCGCCGGGTCGAGGCTCCTCGTCCAGTTCGAGTCTGGGGAAGCTCCGCAACCGCTGGGCCAAGTCGGCCGGGTCGAGGAAGAGCGACGAGGGCGGCGGCGGTGCCGCACCGGAGTGCACGAGGTCGTCGTAGAGCCGTGAGACCCGTGCCCAGGTGTGTTCGACGTCCTCCGATAGGTCCCACTCGCCGAGGCGAGTGATGATCGCGTCTGCGGGCAGTAACTCCAGCAGCGATCGGGCTACGGTCGAGTCGCCGTCGCCGTCGCCGTCGCCGCCACCGTCGTTGCGTCGGAAGTCGACAGGGAGCACGTGCGTCTCACGGAGTTCGCCGGTAGAGCACTGATCGAGGATATCGAAGCTGCGGATCGACTCGATCTCGTCGCCCCATAACTCGATGCGCACAGGGTCTCCAGCGGCCACGGAGAAGATGTCCAAGATGCCGCCTCGCACAGCGAACTGGCCCACTTCCTCGACCAGCGCCACTCTCTTGAAGCCTTGGCCCTCCAAATAGGGGGACAAGTCCGAAAAGACCACCGCGTCCCCGACGCGGAACGTCCGCCTCAGTTGGGCCAGTCGTTCCGGGATGGGAACTCGCTCCTGAAGCGCTCGGGGAGTCGTGACGAGGATCTGCGTCCGCCCGGAAAACAAGGCCTGCACGGCCTCGACCCGCAGGCCTCCGATCTCGAGATGTGGCTCCGCTTCTTCGTAGGGGAGCGCTTCTTTCTGCGGATACAGATGGGAAGCTCCGGGCCCGCCCAGAACGGCCTCGAGATCTGCTTCCGCTGAGACCGCGTCTCGGGGGGTCGGAGCCAGGGCGACAAAGACCCGCTCCGGGTTCCTGCGGTGTAACGCTGCGAGCACCAACGGGGCCAGCGCGCCGAACGCCCCCCCGGCCCGGGCCACCGCTCCCGGAGCCGGTAGATTCTGGGCCAGAGTCGCGACGGTCGGGCACGACGCGACCTCGCTCAGGATCGGGTCAGACCGTGGCATTGGGCATGGGGCTGTTGCGAGGCTTCCCTCGCTTGTTGGTGGATGCCTCGACGCGACCTGCGGCTGCCAGGAGTACCTCGACCAGCATCAGAGCGACGGTAGCCAGAAGAAGCGGCCACCAAAGCTCCGGGCCTTGGCGCGTGCGGAAGACGGCCCGGGACCAATCCCCATCCCGCTCGACGAGCACCACGCCGGGTCCGATCGCCCCCGCAAGTTCGTCGTCCGAGAGGCGCTGCAAGTTCGATTCATCCACCGGAGTGTTGAGCGCCACGACCGCCACCGCCGTATCTGCGGCCAGGAACGTATAGAATCCGGCGCGGCCCGTCCCGCGCACGGTGCGCGTGCCGTCGATCTCGAACTCCTCCCCGGACGGAAACCGCACGTGTGTGGCCGCACGGGGCGCGGGCAGGCGAGCGCCGGTGGTCAACCTGCGCGCACCGCCGGCCAGTCCGGCCCACTCGCTGGCCGCCCAGTCGATGAAGCGCAGCATGCCTGTCGAGACCGGCAACGTGGTGGATTCTGCATCCAGCGCAGAGGCGAGCAGGAGAAACCGGCGTCCCAACGCGTCGCTGCCTTGTACGGCCCAGGGGTCGGATCCCGCTTCGGCGAGCGTGCGTGTCGGCGTTGTCGGGCTGGTTGCGGGCGTCATGACGTACCACGCGTCCGCGCGTACCCCCTCCAGGGGCTCGGGCAGCGAACGGCCCGTGAGTTCCGCCGAGCCGGAGGCTGTGCGCGGTTCGTAGCGCCACGGAATCCCCGCCGCCGCGAGACGCCGATTGAGCGCGGGAAGTAGTGTGGGATCGGGGGAGGGAACGATGAGTGCCGCGCCGTTCGCCCCGAGTTGGTCCAGACCGTCGCCACCGGCTGCGATGAGCAGCTCGGCGTCACCGGGCCCCGAGATGGTGACGCGGTTCGCGGTCTGTAGGACCGTGACCGCCTCGTCCGTGAATACACCCGCGTCTCCCGCGGCTGCGAGACGTGGCGCGCTGCGCGAACGATACGCGAAGTATCGGCGGTCATCGGCCCGGAGGGCATCGGCGTCCGTATCGGCGTAGCCTCGGATCCACCCGGGCCCCGCCGGCGGGAGCAGCACCGATGTCGCCGACCCGGGCGGGACGGTCGCCGCGCCCCGGATGCGCTCGTTGATGACGATCCGGATGGGGAGTCGAGTGGTGTCCCCGGTATCGAGCGCGCTCACGGTCACCGCGGCCCGGTGGCCTTCGAGCGGCGGGAGCCCGCCGCCGACGAGGACGTCGCTCACCGCATGGTTCGTCACGTCGGGATTGTTGCCGGCGGCCCATGTCACGACCGGAAGCTGTCCCGCGGGGGCCGTCTCACCGGCCGCGAAGGAAGACTTCTGAAGGTCTGCGAGAACGTGAATCTCGCGGTGCGCGAGTTCCGAGGTGCTCAGCAGTTCCGCCGCCCGCTCGAGCGCCGCGGTCAGGTCGCCGGCGGCGTCGCTCGGCTCGATCGCGTCGATGGCGTCGCGGGCCTTCCGGGCGGAGGCCGGTAGGGCGGGTAGCCACGGCTCGCCGGCGCGGAGAACCCAGAAGCGGTCCTCGTCGGAGGCTCCGGCCAAGGTCCTGTGCGAGAGCTCCTTGAGTCGATCGAGTACGCGAGCTTCTCCAACGACCAGGCCGCTGCTCATCGAGTTGTCGATGATCAAGACCACAGCGGTCGCGGGGTGCGCGGAGCCGCGCCCATTGAAAAACAAGCGAGCACCGGCGCCGACCAGAAGAACGAGCACGGTCACGCGCATGAGCAGAAGGATCATCTGTCGAAGTCGAATGCGCTGCGCGTGTTCGCGTTCCGTGCGCTCGAGGTACCGCAGCGCCGGGAAACTCAGCCTCCGGGTCTCGTGCCGTTGAAACAGGTGAAGGTAGATGGGCACGCCCACCGCGAGGGCTGCCACCAGGAAGAGCGGAGTGAGGGCCCCCATCTATGCGACCTCGGGATGGGCCTCACGGCGCATCGTCATCCGAGGCGCTCGCGCTTCCGCAGATAGGCGCGTAGGGCCAGCGAGAGCGGTTGGTCGGTATCGATCACCTGATAGTCGATGCCGTGGGGCCTCAGCTTGCGTTGCCATTCAGCCAAAGCATCGGTCACAGCCTGCCGGTACTCCGCGCGTATGTCGGCCACGCTGACGAGCAGTTCGTCGTTCGTTTCCGGATCATAGAAGCGCGCCTCCGAAGCCGGCGGTAGCTCGCGTTCGCCCGGATCGAGCAGATGGAAAACGAGCACCTCGTGACCGTGGTGTCTCAAGAACTTGAGCGCGGTGAGGGTTTCGTCCGTGCGCACCAGCAGATCGGAGAACAAAACGACGAGACCCGCCCGCCGGATCCGAACCGCGAGATCCCTCAGCGCTCCTTCGGCCGAGGTCCCGCCCTCCGCTTCCAGGCTGTTGAGCCTGCGCGCGAGCTCACTCCACTGACGTCGCCCGCCGCGGGCCCGGATCCGCGCCACGACCTTGTCATGAAACGCCGCCAGTCCTACCGAGTCACCCTGACGCAAAAGGATGAGCGCGAGCGACGCGGCGAGGTGTTTGGCGTACCACAGCTTACTGGGGAGTATTCCCGGATCCGAGCTCCACCCCATCGACTCGCTTACGTCCACGAGAAGGTAGGCCCGCAGATTGGTCTCCTGTTCGAACTGTTTCACATAGAAGCGGTCCGAGCGGCCGTACATGCGCCAATCGATGTACCTCAGATCGTCCCCGGCCTGATACGCACGCAACTCCGCGAACTCCGCAGAGAATCCTCGGTGGGGTGAGCGATGAAGCCCCATCAAGAATCCCTCGATGACCTCTCGCGCGATGAACTCGATTCCACCGAGTTGCGAGAGCGTCGCGGGATCGAGCAGATCGGGCCGCGAGCGAGACGAAGTGATGCGTGGGGTTTCCATTGAGCCGTGGAAGTTACCCGTCTCCCGAGCACTGCTCAACGGGGCGAGTTGCCCTCGGCCCTGTCCTCACACCTTGCCAGAGTGTCCTCGGCCCTGTCCTCCACACCTTGCCAGAGTGTCCTCGGCCGGGGACGTGCGGGGCCCGCAAGGCCAGCAATGAAGCGGTTCTCGGACCTGGCACGGCTGTTGCCCCTTGAGTGGAGCAACCGAGGGGGATCCAGGATGGGAAGATTGTTGTCGCTCGGGCTGCTCGCGGTAGTCGCCACGACACCGTCGGACGCCCAGGAAACGGGAGGTGCCTCACCGCTCGAGGCGCGCGTATGGCTCGACCGCGGGAATGAGCCAGTGCTGCAGCGCGGCAACCGCGTGAAGGTGTACTACCGGACGTCAGCGGACGCCAATACCGCGATCTTCAGGGTCGATACCGATGGCCGGGTCACGCTGATTCATCCCGCCCATCCGGGCGCCGACCGACGGACACGTGGCGGCCGTGACTACCGCCTGCTTTTCCCGGAGTCCGCCAAGTGGGTCGTGGGCGAGTACCCCGGCGTCGGGTATTTCTTCATCGTGGCCGCGGACCGCCCACTCGACCTTTCTCGGTTCGAGTTCGTTGCGAGCGAGGATCGTTGGAACCTGGATCGTGTTGGAGAGACGGTCTACGAGGATCCCTACCTCGCCATCGACGACTACGTGGCGGCGCTCATCCCCGACTGGGAGGTGGCACCGTACGCACTCGATTTCATCGAGTACAGCGTTGGAGAGGCGCACAGCTACCCGCGCTTCTTGTGCTATGATTGCCACGACTATCAGCCGTACTCGAGGTGGAATCCCTACACCTACGCGTGTACGGACTTCCGCGTCGTCGTCTGGGACGATCCCTACTACTACCCGGCGTATCGCTACTCGGGTGTTCGCGTTGTCTTCCCGAGGCCTCTTCGTGACCGCCCGCGATACACTGTGGCGGCGCGCGCGCCGGGAGAGGGCTGGTCGCCCCTCGTGCGCGTGCGTCCAGCACCGCCTGTGCCACGCCGGGTCACGCAATACAAGGAACCCGACGTAGCCCCGACACGATCGCGAGGAGCGGTGCCGCGACGGTCGGGTGTAGCTTCGGGCCGCCCGACAGCGGTCCAGAACTCGGCACGGGCGTCGGCGGGGGCTAGGGCTCGCCCCAGCGCGGCCACCCGACGAGCCACATCGAGGGCGCAGCCTTCGGCGCCGAGGTCGGCGGGCCGGCGGCAGGCCAAGCCGGCGGCAGGCCGGCCCGCTACCGGTCGGTCCGCCACCGATCGGGCGGCCCGGACGAGTCCGGCGACAGGCCGCTCGACCGCGCCCCGTTCGACGACTCCGTCCCGGCCCACGCTTCAGCGACGCCCGTCTTCCGCGACCCGACGCAGCGCGGGCGCGACCTCACGGCCGAGCACCGGCCGCACACCATACCGCTCCAGTTCGCCGACTCGCTCCGTCGCCCCGAGTCGGACACGCACGCAGGCGGTGGCACCCCGGCGGTCGCCGGTCACGCGTAGCGCGCCCGTGGGGCGTAGCGCGCCGTCTAGCCGCCTGCGGCCCAGTGCCTCACCTTCACGTCCGACCACGACCACGCGCGCGCGGCCGACAACGACCGGTGCTCGGCCGACGCCGGCGAGGCCCACGACGCGCTCTGCTCCGGCCAGGCACCCACCGGCACAGGCCAGGCCCAAGCCGCCCCCGAAGCGCCGCGGGGGCGGCACGTAGAAGCTCGGCATTGGCAACAAAGAAAGGGCCCGACCCCTGGTGGGATCGGGCCTTTCTCAATAGTTGCCGCTAGGACTGGGAGTCGCTCAGCGATTTCCGAAGGAGAGCGCGAACTGACCCAGCACGTTCTCGCCGATGTCACCGGACTGCACGGCGGCGGCCGCCGACAAGTTGAGCGGACCGAGCACCAGGCTAACGCCGCCACTGTATTGGATTCCGTCCGTAATGATCGCGGCGCCACCTCGCAGGTGGATAACCTTGAGGCCGCGGAACTCGGCCCCGCCACCCAGATGGAATTTCGGGGCGAGCGCGATTCCGTCGTCACTGAAGCGGTTGTGCAGGTCGCCCGAGAGCGTGAAGTCATCGGTCACGTCGAGCGCGGCTCCCACGCGAATCGAAGGCTTGAACGTCATGTCGGTGACGATCGTCCGGAGCGAGGCGGGCGCCGAACTGTACGGCATCTCGTCGAAGTCGCTCTCGCTCTCCCCGATCTCGAAGGACGCCGTGCCCGCCCGGAAGGCGAGCTTCGACTCGTCCCAGGCGAACGTGTTGACCACGTTTTGGACGGAGACGCCGAAAGACAGCCGGTCCTGCTTCAGCATGAAACCAACGTCCACCCCGACGCCGTTTCCTGTGTTGATCGGGTCCTCGCTCGTGTGAACCGCGGGAAAGTTGACGTCCACCTTGATCGGGTCTAAGGAGACCGACCCGCTCGTGCTGCGGGCGACCGCAACACCATGGCCGACGCTGTACTTCACGGTCGCCCCGAACGCCATGTCACCTGTCGCGCTTGCGATGGGGAATGCGATACTCAGGCCGCCGGTCGATATCGCGAAGCCCTCCGCCGCGGCGCCCGAGAGTGTGAGGTCGGCGGGCGCACCGGTGCGGCCGCCGTTCCCGAAAAGTAGTGCCTCGACCATCCCGGGCGAGAGCGTCAGGCTCCCGGCGGCAACGGTGGAAACCTGTAGCCCGAAGTTGCCGGCGGTGAAGGCGAATTCCGTTATGTCCGCGCCGAACGAGCCCGTCTCACCGCCAGTTGCGACTACACGAGTGAGCCAGTCTTCTTTGGTGGCGGCCGAAAGCAGCGTGCCCTCGACGTCGGCCAGGTCCTGCAGGTCCACGGGATCGAGACCGGTTCTCAGCTGGATCGGCAGGAGCGCCAAACTGAACCCCGAACCCGGCATCGCGAGCCCGGCCGGGTTGACGCTGATCGCGCCGAAGCCACGTACCGTGGCCGTATTGTTGCCAGACAGGCCCAGCGTCGACGCGCTCGCGTTTGCGAGCTGTGCGGACGCCGGGGCGGCCATGAGTGCTAGGGCGGCGAGAGCCACCAAGGCGACCGAAGCACAGAATCTGTTGGTTCGCATGGTTTTTCTCCTACCCGCCGATTCGGATTGTCATGTCGAGCGTAGCCTCGATCAGCATCTCTTGCCCCGGACTCACAGTGACCGACCCGCCGGAAGCGGTTCCCGACCCGGAGAACGTGATGTTGTCCTGGCCGAGGAACGACTGCAGTTCGGAACTGGTGTAGCTGATGCTGGTCGACGAAGTGGAACCGGAAGCGATTGAGAAACTCTTCGTCGTCGGGCCGATGTTGAGCGTGCCTTCCACCGAGACGCCGAACGGGTTGACGACGTCGAGGATCAAGGTGCCGGACTGGATGTGATCGGTTATGTCGCTGTCGATGTCGCCGACGTCGAGTTCGACCGGATCAAAGTCGACCGACTGGCTCGCGACGGTTACGGTCGCGGAGCTCACGAGTAAGGACGTCGTGGTCGCCGTAACGGTAATCTCGTCGGTGATATCGATCGTTGTGACCTGTCCACCCACCGAGACCACACTCACGAAAGCGAAGAACGTAGTGCCGATACTCGCACTGCCGATCGAGAGCGTCTCGGTTCGCGAGCTGTTGCCTGGCATCGACTCCGTAGCCCCGTCGACGACGACCTGGCCGAGCTGGGCGCCGCCGTCACCGTCCGACAACGTGACCGTAAATGTTCCGCCGCCGGCGATCGGATCGAAGGAAAGGCCGTTCGTAATCACGATCTGAATCGTGCCGCTGGCGATTTGCGCCGCCGTCACGCTGGCCGGAAGGTTCTCACTCACGCTGAACGAGCCGGCGAACGCAGGGGCCGCCTCGGTGAGGCCGTTGCGCGCCGCACAGGTCTCGCACAAGATGAGCAGAGTCTCGTTGGTCGCGAACGGGTCGATGGCGACGGAGAAGTTACCGCCGCTGATGCTGACGCCGTCGGGTAGCAGCTCGTCGACGGAAAGGCTGGTCTCCTCGACGGGGACGATCCAGCGCTGCTCCAGTTCCGGCAGCCCGGTCGGGACGTCACACCCGACAAAGAGAAGGCATCCCGCCGCCAGGGCAGGGACCATCCAAGAGCATTTCATGAGGTACTCCCTTGTAGCCTGAATTGTGAAGGGCACTTTTCGGTTTGCGACTGCCGAGAGGTCTTGGTTGGGCAGAGAAGTCATTGCGGGGGGGAAGGGCTGGCGAGTTGGCGGCACGACCTGCGGCATCGATAAGTATCTTACAGATACTTGTACACTACTCCCGAGATCCTGAACTGGTCAATGAATGAATGTCTTCGGGCGGGGACTTCGGGACCTCCGTGCGCTCGATTAACTTTGACAGCTTCACGCCCTTCCTCGCACCACGCGCCGATTCTTGGACACCCACCGTATCCGTAACTTCTGTATCGTGGCCCACATCGACCACGGCAAGTCCACGCTGGCCGACCGGCTCCTGGAAGGTACTCAGACGCTCAGTGACCGGCAGATGCGGGAACAGGTCCTGGACGACAATGAGGTCGAGCGCGAGCGTGGCATCACGATCAAGTTGCATGCGGTACGCATGGTCTACCGCCGCGCTCTCGACGGCGAGGAGTACGAGCTCAACCTGATCGACACCCCGGGTCACGTGGATTTCACTTATGAGGTGTCACGATCTCTCGCGGCCTGTGAGGGGGCGATCCTGGTGGTGGATGCGACACAAGGCGTCCAGGCGCAGACGCTTTCCAACCTCTTTCTGGCGCTCGACGCTGACCTGGAGATTATCCCGGTCATCAACAAGATCGACCTACCGGGGGCAGAACCTGAGCGGCGCAGGGAGGAAGTAGTCGACCTGCTGGGGGTCGAGCCCGATTCCGTGCTGCTGGCCAGCGCCAAGGAGGCTGTCGGCATCGACGACATCCTGGAGGCGGTGGTCGAGCGAGTGCCGGCCCCTGAGGGTGACAAGAACGCACCGCTGCGCGCGCTCATCTTCGACTCCTACTACGACAAGTATCTCGGGGCCGTACCGTCCGTTCGGGTCGTCGATGGCACGATCAAAGCTGGGACGAAAATCACGTTCGGCACGGTCGACGCGAAGTACGACGTCACCGAGGTCGGGAGTTTGCGCCTGGGCCGCGAGCCTCGGCCGGAGCTTACGCCCGGACAGGTGGGGTATGTCGTCGCCACGATCAAGGCGGTCGCTGATACGAGGGTCGGAGATACGATCCTAGACGCGGACGACCGCGCCGACCAGTTGCTGCAGGGCTACAAGGAAGCCCGGCCGATGGTGTTCGCGGGTCTGTACCCGACCGACGCGGACGATTACGAGGACCTGCGCGACGCGTTGCAAAAGCTACAGCTCAACGACGCGAGCCTGCAGTACGAACCCGAGACGTCGCTCGCGCTCGGTTTCGGCTTCCGGTGCGGCTTCCTCGGGTTGCTTCACATGGAGATCGTTCAGGAACGTCTCGATCGGGAATTCGGCGTCGAGTTGATCACGACGGTCCCCAACGTCGAGTACTACGTCACGCTGACCGACGGATCGGAACTGCACGTCGAGAGCCCGACCGGGCTGCCCGACGCCGGGCGTATCGCGTCGATCGCCGAACCCATCGTGTCAGCCCGCATCCTGTGCCCGGCCGAGTACATCGGGAACGTGCAGAAGCTCTGTCACGAGCGGCGGGGCACCTTCAAGGGGATGAACTACCTGGACCCGCAGCGCGTGGAGTTGGACTTCGAACTGCCACTGTCGGAGATCGTGCTCGACTTCTACGACCGCCTGAAGAGTGGAACGAGAGGATACGCGGCGCTGGACTACGAGTTCATCGAGATGCGGCCGGACGAGCTCGTCCGGCTGGACATCCTTGTGAACGGTGATCCAGTGGACGCGTTCAGCGTGATCATTCACCAGGACAAGGCCTTCCTATATGGCCGGGATCTCGTCAGGAAACTCAAGAAGCTGATTCCGCGGCAGCAGTTCGCGGTCGCGCTGCAGGCTGCCATCGGCAACGATGTGATCGCGCGCACCAGCGTGAAGGCACTGCGGAAGAACGTGACCGCGAAGTGCTACGGAGGTGACATCTCTCGCAAGCGCAAGCTTCTCGAGCGCCAGAAGGAGGGAAAGAAGCGCATGAAGTTGGTCGGAACCGTACAGATTCCTCAGGAGGCTTTTCTGGCGGTGCTGAATCTGGGTGACGATTGAGCGGGCGGGTCTCTGTCATCCTCTCGACGTTCAACCAGCCGAGGCCTCTCGCGCTCGCACTGCGTGGCTACGGTCGACAGACACACAGTGACTTCGAAGTGATCGTAGCCGACGACGGCTCAGGGCCGGAGACCGCGCACGTAGTCCAACGGGCCCGCGAGCAGGGACTGAACGTGCGTCATGTGTGGCAGGACGATCGGGGGTTTCGCAAGACCGAGGCCCTCAATCGGGCGATCGGCGTGGCCCGCGGCGCCTACCTGATCTTCAGCGACGGTGATTGCATTCCTCGGGACGACTTCGTGGCTACCCACGCGCGGCTCGCCGAACCGGACCGATTCCTGTCCGGTGGGTACCTGAAGCTGCCGGAATCGGTGACGAGGGCGGTTGACGAGAGGGCGATCGACGCCGAAGACGTCTTCGACTCGGTGTGGCTCCGGAGCAGGGGCTACCGACCGGGACGCAGAGCCCTTCGGCTCACCCGGAATGCATCACTCGGCCGTTTGCTCGATGCGGTCACTCCGACCCCCGCCACGTGGAACGGACACAGTGCCTCGACCTGGAAGGAGCACCTCCTGCGCATCAACGGCTTCGACCTGGACATGGGGTGGGGGGGGCTCGATCGGGCCGCGGGCGAGCGTCTCGAGAATGCCGGAATTCGCGGCAAGCAGGTACGGCACCGGGCCGTTTGCGTGCACCTCTACCACGGACGTCCGTACAAGGACCCGGTGGTAATGAGGGCCAATCGCGAGATTCGCGATCGCATTCGTAGAGACCGGGAGACGCGCGCCCCAAACGGGCTTGCGGAGACGCAGGCGATCGAGGCCGACGTGCGCATCGACCCCGAGGTGACGCGATGAGCGGCCCATGGGTCGTGGGGGTCGACATCGGGGGCACCAACCTCGTCGTGGGTCTCTTGCCGCTCGAGGGCGGAGCCCCGCTCGGGCTTCGTTCGAGAGCGACGGTACCCGAACGCGGGGCCGACGCGGCGGTGGCCGACATCGCCCGCATGGTGGGGGACTCGATCAACGAGGTCGTCGGACTGCACGGCGGTTCGTGGGAGGACGTGCTCGGGGTCGGCATCGGTTGTCCGGGCCCGCTCGACCTCGAGGGCGGTATCGTGATCGCGACGCCCAACCTGGGGTGGACCGACTACCCGATCCGCGACCGCATCTCGGAAGCGCTCGGCCTGCCCGCCACGCTGGACAACGACGCCAACTGCGCCACCTACGGCGAGTGGTGGCAGGGGGCGGGGCAGGGGGCTGAGACGTTGGTGGGCGTCACGCTGGGCACGGGCATCGGCGGGGGATTGATCCTCGACGGGCGGATCGCGCGAGGGGCCTCCGGCAGCGCGGGTGAAATTGGCCATACGACGATCGACCTCAACGGGCGGCGTTGTGCGTGCGGCAACTACGGATGCCTCGAGGCTTATGCGTCCGGCCCCAACATCGCCGCGCGGGCAAGGGAGGGAGTCGAGGCCGGTTACGAGTCGGTGTTGTCCGAGCTGGTCGAGAACAACCTTGAGAGCATCACGGCGGTGACCGTATACGAGGCGCTCGTGCTCGGCGACGAATACGCGCACGAGGTGATGCTGGAGACGGCCAAGATCCTGGGCGTGGGCATCGCGAACATCGTGAACACGCTGAATCCGGAGGTTGTCGTCGTTGTCGGCGGCGTGACGCGCGCTGGAGACCACCTGTTCGGGCCGTTGCGGGCCGAAGTCCGCCGCCGCGCCTTCCGGTCCGCCGTCGAGGCCTGTGAGATCGTACCAGGCGATCTCCCGGAGACCGCCGGCGTGATTGGTGCCGCCGGCATCTTCATCGCTGAAGGCCTGGAAGGATGACCGGCCAACCGCGCACGCTGGGTGTGATCGGAACGTTGGTCTGGGATCGGATTTTCGAGCGCGATGGTCGCTCTGAGCCTGTCGAGGAGTGGGGGGGGATCGGGTATGCGCTCGGCGCACTCAGCACCTCGATCCCAGATGGGTGGAGACTCCTCCCGATTCTGAAGCTGGGCCGCGACCTGGCCGAAGAAGGTCGGCGCTTCGTGCGCGGCATTCCGGGGGTTGATGACTCCGGGATCGTGGTGGTCCCGGAAGCCAACAACCGGGTGGACCTGCGCTACCAGGACGAGTCGCGCCGTCAGGAGCGCCTTTCGGGGGGCGTTCCCCCATGGACTTGGCCGGAGCTGGCTCCATTCGTCGATCTGTGTGACGCGCTCTACGTGAACTTCATCTCGGGCTTCGAGATGGAACTGCAGACGGCGCAGGCGCTGCGTGTAGGCTACCGCGGTCCGACATACGCGGATCTACACTCGCTGTTCCTCCACATGACACGGCACGGTGAGCGAGTTCCTCGGTCGCTCGAGGCATGGGAGGCCTGGCTGCGGTGCTTCGATGCGGTGCAGATGAATGAAGATGAATTCGAGCTGCTCGGCGCCCAAGGCGACTCCTGGGCGCTGGCCGCCGGGGCGCTCGGCCCCGACCTCAGGCTGATCACGGTCACACTCGGAGCCCGTGGCGCCGCCTACGTCTCGAGCTCGGATTTCGAGGACGACCCGGGTCGATGGCGCCGCGGTGGGGCGCTCACGGTCTCCACCGGTGCGCGAAGCGGTAGGGTGGCGCCGCACGAGGCTCCGAGGGTCGGAGACCCGACCGGTTGCGGAGACGTCTGGGGTGCGACGACCTTCGCCCGTCTGTTGGGTGGAGACGACCTCGAGACCGCGATGACTCGTGCGAACCGGATGGCCGGCCGCAACGTAGAGCATCGGGGCGCGCGGGGATTGTTCCGACACCTGACGGGTCGACTGTCCCACGTGGAGGAGGACGCGTGAACGTACTCGCGGTTCCAGTGTCATTGGACCATCAGACCGTCGATGGCCTGCTCGACGGCGTGGCCTCCGTCGACAACGAGCGAACTCTTTTCGATGCCCGCCACCTCCGCTGGGTGGATCCGAACGGCATGGTGGCGCTTCTTGCGGCCGGCTCGGTTGCGAGAGACCGACAAGGTACGCTGCCGCGACTCGAGTTGCCGGAGAGCCCCGACGTGCTCGGCTACCTCAGTCGCATGGGATTCTTTCGAGGGGCACGCGGCGTCTTCGAGTTCGAGGACCGTGTCCCACGGCGCGCTTCAGGCTCCTCGGACGTCTTGCTCGAGATCACGCCGATCGAGGGGAACGCGGACGTGCACTCCGTCGTGGACCGGGTACAGAGCGGGGCTGGTGCCGTGCTGGCCTCTAAATTGCGATATCCGTCTACGGCCATCGTACAGTTCTCGGTCATCCTCTCGGAGGTGTGCCAGAACATCGTGGAGCATGCGGAATCGTCCGGATGGGTCGCGGCGCAAGCGTACAACTGGACACGCCGACTCAGACGTTACGTCGTGGTGATCTCCGTGATGGACCTGGGCCGCGGCTTTCGAGGCTCCCTCGCGGACGGGCACTCGGCGCGGTACGGAGATCGGTGGGGTGACACGACTGCGCTCGAGGCGGCGTTTCTCCATGGGCTCACTCGTTTTCCGGACTCTGGTCGCGGGCAGGGGATCCAGCAGATTCGACGACAGGTGCAGCGCTGGAACGGCGCGATCACGATTCGCAGTGGCACCGCGCGCATCGGCCAGGTACCCGAATGGGACGACTCACCGCCACTCGTCGACACCCTCGCACCGTTTCCTGGCGCCCAAATCAGCATCATCCTGCCGGCGCGGGTGGACGAATGAGTGACGTCCCCATGGATCCAATCTCGATCGACGTCGGGGGCCTGGTGCGGAAGACGGTCACATCGCTGTACTCGCATCTAGTGACCCGTCCCACGGGTAGGGCGGTACGCATGGCGATCGAGACCCAACTCAGCGGCACGGTCGCGCGGTCGTTGTCACTCATCGACCTGTCCGAGGTGACGATTCTCGACTTTTCGTGCGCAGACGAGGTCGTCGCGAAGCTGCTGCAGCGCTATTTGGACGATACCGCGCACGAGGCCTTCTTCGTGTTCTGTGGGGTTCGGGAGCCCCATCGGGACCAGATTCAGGTTGTGCTCGAGCGCCAGAGCTTGATCGCTGTCGCCGAGACCGGGCCGGGCACGTTCGAGCTGCTCGGCACGCCGACGCCGGTCGAGGTGGACAGTTGGAGCTCGTTGGAGCGACCTGGGCTCTTGGAACTCGACGGTCTGACGGAGTTCTTGCCGGACGAGGAGGCGCGCGCGGCACTCGACCGCCTCGTGGATCGACGGGTCGCGTTTCGCAGCCCGGGCTCGGGCCGATACCACGCGCTGAGTCGACTGGTTCAGCATCTCTTGTAGACGCTTGATATTCGTCCCCTCTGGGAGGGAGCATGTCCGACCTTACAAGACCGAAGCGCCCGCGGGGACCCGCGACGCTCGGTATCCATGGGAACGACCACCAGAAAGTCCCCGGAGAGCCCGTGGTGCCCCCCATCGTGCAGAGTGC
>JAYZBT010000045.1:0-4190 GCA_036338615.1 Gemmatimonadota bacterium | reverse complement strand
TCCTTCTCTTCGATGGGCACGTGGGTCGCAAGCGTGTTGATGAGTTCGCGCAGCTCCTTCGAAGCGTCCTTGCCGAAGTCGTCATCCGCGTCGCCCAACGGCGTGAAATACGGAATGAGAACGCGAAAGCGCCCCTGTTCCTGCGCATGAAGGGCCACCGGGCCCAGGACCAACGCCACGAGAGCAAGATTCAGTGTCAGCTTCAGCCGTCCCACCATGCTTCGTTCTCCTCGGGGTCTCCCCCAAACTGTTCCGCCCGGCCGAGAACCGAGCGCTGATCAACCACGCACCTACCTGAAAAAGCCGAGGCCCCCTGAAACCCCGAGGACCGCCAGCTATCTAGCTTAGCAGTTTATGCAACTTTCGTGCTGAGGGCCAACACTTCCGCAGCCCAGACCCAACTCCTCGACTCTCTGAGAGGGAGTCACGGGAACCATATACCTCATACCTCTATTCCGCGGAGACCTTACAGGTTCCGAGCGTTTTGCGCTATAGGCTCTTGAGCGGCGGTCGCAAGAAATTCCCCGGAAGAGGATGCTGGAATCGGCACGCCCCCTGTTGCTAACTTTAGGCATGTGCAGCATACCCCGGAGACAGGAAGGATCGATGCCAGCCACGCGAGCCCGTTCCTCCCGACAGCGGCCGGCAAGACGGTTGACTGCGACGGCGTTGATTCTGGTTACGTCGGCCTGTGGGCGCACGGCCGGTGCACCCTCGACCGCTCCTTCATCGATCGCATCGGTGGCGGATGAGGCCGCCTGGCGAACGCTGGCCGCACCCCGGACGACGCCCGTCGCGGGCGCGGTTCGCATCTCGGTGTCTGAGATCCAGCTCGGAGAACAGAACCCATGGGGGCTAGAGACCTCCCTCGGCACTGCGATCGGGCTGGCTGAGCTCGTCGCGGCCGGGCTTCTGCGCAGGCCCGACGTCGAATTCGTGGAACGGAGGCGCTTCACAGCGGCCGTCGACGCGGAACGCCTTGGACGAACCCGTGCTGCGGGGGCTCCCCCTGCCGGCGTCTCCCCCGGCCCGGAGTTCTTGCTCTCGGTGACCTGGGCCGCGTTCGGCGCGACGCCTGCGTACCTGGAAAGTCGACTGCTCGACCCCGCGAGCGGCCGAATCGAACGCTCGTGGCGGACTGAAACTCCCCTCGACGCCGATCCGGTCGGAGTCGCACGCGCCATCGTCGGAGGCCTGATCGCGGAGCTGGCGCGGATGGGTCGCTCCTCCGCCTGGGCCGACCCCATCGCGAGCGCGGCGCCCGCCGCGTTCGAGCGCACAGATATCTCTGTCGCGGCCGTGAACGCGTTCCTCGAGGGGTTGGCATCCGAGGAGGTCTGGAACTGGGAAGGTGCCCGTGTCGGGTACCAGACCGCCAGCGTCAGGAATCCAGGCTTCTTCGAGGCCGAGGTGGCGCTCGCGAGGGCCGCGAGATTGCGATTGGGTGGAACGCTCGCCAGCGGTTGATCCGCCGTAGCGGGGGCCCTATTAATCCACACCCGAGTGATTCAGATTCACGGTCGCAATGGCGACCTTTGACCCACACCCTCCCTGAGCGTCAACCTCCCCGGCCACGCGCCCGACTCTGAAGCCCGCGCATTGCGCGCGCTGATCGTCAACGACTTCGAGGACAATCAGGCCGACAGTTGGTTCTTCTCCGAGATCCTGAGATCGCGTGGCTACCACGTCGTCGCCTGCTCATCGAGCGAGGACGCCCTGAGAAGCCTCGAGGACGAGACACCGGACATCGTTCTGCTCGACCTCTTCCCGCCCGTCATCGACGGGCTCGAGGTCTGTCGCCACATCGACGCGCTCGATCCCGAAGGCCGAATCCCCTTCATCCTCGTCGCCACCTCGAGCCGGGAGGCGCAAGCGCTCGACGACGTGCTGTCCGCGGGAGCGGACGACGTCGTTCTCAAGCCGGTCGACGCGGCCAGGCTGGGAATCCGACTCGATATCGCCGAACGCAGACTCCGAGAAGGACGAGACCTGACCTCGGCCAGCGACCGGCTCGAGTCGAAGACCGTCGAAATGGAGACGCTCTTCAACAACGTGCCGGACGTCTTCTTTTCGGTCGACGTGACCGAGGAACGCCTCATCCAGATCTCCCCCGCCGCGAAGAGGGTGTTCGGAACCGATCCCCGTGATCTGGTCGGCAAAGACGCGGCTTGGCGTCGGGTCCTGTTTCCGCCCTCGGGGGATGAGAACCCATGGGAGGATCTCAGGAACAACGAGCCGGGCGGGCCGCTCGTGCGTGAATACGGAATCCAACATTCGGAACGAGGGGCGCGGTGGGTGCGCGCGAGCGTCCAGATCCATCGCGATCATGTATCCGGGCACGTGCGCGCGGACGGTGTGGTCGTCGATGTCACCCACGAGCAAGGATCTCGCAAGGGGTTCGCCGCCCGCAACCGGGAATTGTCGACCCTTTATACACTGGCGGAGCTGACTCTCTCGGCGACCTCGCTCGACAAGGCCTACGGGCAGATCCTCGATCTGGTCAGCGAGGTCATGGGCTGCTCCATCGTCGCCATCGAGCACTACGACCGTGACCGGGAGAAGCTCGTCTTGACCGCCGCCAAGGGACTGCCCGCGTTCGGTGGGACGCCCCTCGAGATCCCACAACACAAAACCCTCTCGGGCATCGTCGTGAAGTCGGGGGTTCCGGTGCTCGAGTCCGATCCGGTCTCACGCACCGAACATACGGACGAGCGACTACTCGCTCTGCACCTCAGCACCTACGCCGCATTCCCACTCAAATCCACTGGCTCCGTTTTCGGCACACTCATGCTTGCAGACACCGAGGCGGTGGAGCTCGACGAGCGCTTCTCCCGTATGGGCATGGTTCTGGCGACCGCGGTCGCGACGTACGTGGAGCGCATGGAGGTCGAAGCAGCCATGCGCCAAAGCGAGCAACTGCACCGGGAAATGGCGATCGAACTCCAGCAGGCGAACTCGGACCTCGAGTCATTCGCCTACTCGGTGTCCCACGATGTGCGCACACCGCTCCGTACGATGCAGGGCTTCGCGCATGCACTCTTGCAGAACCACAGTGACCAGCTCCCCGAGGAGGCGCGGGACTACGTGAACCGGATCGTCGCGTCCGGGCGGCAGTCCGAGAACCTGATCAGTGATCTGCTGACCTACAGTCGGCTGAGCTTCGAACGCTTGGAGATCGTGCCGGTCGACCTGCAAACCGTCGTCGATTCGGCACGGGACCAGATCCAGGGGAGCCTGGACGAGCGCAACGCGAAGCTCACGGTCGAGGGGCCCCTATCAGCCGGCGTGCGAGGCAACCTGACGGCGCTCGTGCAGATCGTGGCCAACCTGCTGGCCAATGCGGTGAAGTTCGTGCCCCATGACCAGACCCCTGAGATCCGGATTCGCTCAGAGGAGCGCGAAGGCACGATTCGACTCTGGGTCGAGGACAACGGCGTCGGCATCCCCGAAGGACACGAGGAACGGATCTTCCGCGTGTTCGAGCGGCTCACGGAGACCGGGGACCGCCCCGGAACCGGCATCGGACTGGCGATCGTCAAGCGTGGACTTCAGCGTATTGGCGGGAACTGCGGCGTCGAACAGCGCCCCGAAGGGGGCAGCGCGTTCTGGATCGACGTGCGGACGGAACGACGCGCGGCCCGG
This sequence comes from Gemmatimonadota bacterium, assembly GCA_036338615.1. Taxonomy (GTDB): domain Bacteria; phylum Gemmatimonadota; class Gemmatimonadetes; order Longimicrobiales; family Gaopeijiaceae; genus UBA1138. Next base: position 548 of record JAYZBT010000045.1, on the reverse strand, counting down.
CGACAGACGTGGCGACGGCGCTAGGACCAGGCCTAAGCCCCGGAAAGTTGCATTCGCAGACCTTTGCAAACACCATGACCGGAGTCTACTCGCCCCCGGCCATTTCGACGATGCAAATTGCCCCATCGACCTCACCGCGCTCGTCACCACGGTGCTCGGAATCTCGATCGTGCTGATCCTTGTGATCGGCATTACAGCGCGCTTTGCGCGGGCTCCTACCGTAAAGGCGCTGAGCGGCCTCTTCGAGCACAAGGGCCTCAACGAAACCGTGCGCATACTCGAGCGCAGGATCGCGTTGCAGGAGCAACAAATCGAGTCGATAGAGGGCTCCCTGCGCGGTATCGCGGCGGTGTCGGAGTTCCATGAGTCTCTCGAGGCCGGGACCGGGGAAGAAGTCGCGCCACCCGTCGAAGGCCACTGACCATGCACGACGGATTTACGTTCGAGGACCCTGCCGAGATCATCGCGCACCGCGGCTACAGCGCCCGTGCCCCGGAGAACACGCTGGCCGCGATCGATCTGGCGATCGAAGCCGGAGCCGATGCGGT
>JAYZBT010000044.1:0-4976 GCA_036338615.1 Gemmatimonadota bacterium | reverse complement strand
AAATCGAGGCCGCTGGAGCCACGAGGGCGAGGCCCGTACAGCCGGTTCACACCCCGGCCGCGGATCAGGCTCAAGAGGAACTCGGCCACACGGGGATCCTTGCTCTGCCCGAGCCAGAACAAGGCCCGCTCGCGCAGCTCCGTATCTTCGGAGGTATCCTTCGCCCGAGCCCGCGAGAGGCGTGCCTTCGAAGTGCCCTCTACCACCCCCAGCCTCTCGGCGATCTCGCCGTGGCTCTACCCTTCCAGGTCGTGCATCAGAAACACCGTCCTGTAGATTTCGGCGAGCCCATCGACCGCTTCCTGGATGCGCTCGCGAACTCCAGGCTCTGCCGTCCGGTGGTCCGGGGCGACGTGTGCGGCGTCCTCCAGCGACCGTTCTCTCTTGCGGTGGCGATCAACCTTCCTGAGGCCGTTGAGGACCACAGAGACCGCAATCGAGTGTAGCCACGTGGAGAACGCCGCGTCGCCGCGAAACTGGTCGAGTCGCGGGGAGGCACGCAGGAACGCTTCCTGCGTGAAGTCCTGCGCCAGGTCCTCTTCTCCAGCCATTCGGTAGGCAAGGCGGTATATCCTGTCGACGTTCTCGTCGTATAGGGTCAGTTGCGGCACCCGCCGCGCAGGGGCCGCGTACACGTTACGTTCCGGGCGTCGTTCACACACTTTGCGGAGGCTTTCGTGCGACCGGGACTGCACGCTGCGACGCTCGCCCTCTTGGTGGCGGCCATCTCCGTCGTTGGCTGCTCACCTTCCCGGGACAGCGGACCCGCGGAGCTCGAGCTCCAGATCCGGATCGAGCCGACCCCGCCCACTGTGGGCAGCACTCAATTGGTGGTCACCGTGACCGACCTGGCCTGGCACGCCGTGAACGGAGCGTCGGTCACCATCAGCGGAGGCCCCATGGGCCAGCCGGAGGACGTGATCGCGGTAACCGCCGAGGGGCGCGGTGCGGGTCAGTACTTCGCGCCCGGTGTCGACTTCACGATCCCCGGTACGTGGATGGTCACGGTCCGGGTCGAACTGCGAGGCGGGCTCTGGAAGGAGCGGGAAGAGTCCTTCGAAGTAAGGCCCGCGAGTGACTAGACGCTCAGGTCCAGGGGGAGGGTGATGCGCGCGCGCGCCCCCCGACCCTCGCTGCGGCTCTCGAGTTCGAGCGTCCCGCCGTGCCCCTCCGCGATCTGACGCGAGAGGACGAGGCCAATTCCGGAGCCTCCGGGCTTGGTCGTGAAGAAGGGCACGAACAGGTTGCCGGTATCGGCGAGGCCCGGCCCGTTGTCTTCGATGAGGATGTGGAGCATACCGCCGCGCGTGAGCCAGCGGATGGTCACGAGTTCGCCTTCCGCCTCCAGCGTCGCCTCGACAGCGTTCTTGAGCACGTTGATGAGCGCCTGCTCCAACTGATCCGCGTCGGCTCGTAGCGTGACGTCCGCGCCACCGACCACCTCCACGGCGACCCGGGTCTCGAGGTCCGCCACTCCCTGCACGAGCGCCGCCACATGCGTCGGCACGAGCTCCGGCTCCGGCAAGCGGGCGAGCTTGGCGTACGAGGCCATGAAACGGCCCAGGGCCTCGGCGCGCGACGAAATGACCTCGAGCCCGCGGTCTACGTCGTCGCCGATCTCCTCGGGCAGGCTGTTGCGCCCCAGCATGGTCTGCAAGCTCCCCGAAATCGACTTGATGGGGGCGAGCGAGTTGTTGATCTCATGAGACAGCACACGGATGATGCGTTTCCAGGCCTGTCGCTCCTCTTCACGGAGGGCGCGACTCAAGTCCGAGAGCACGATCAACTGTAGTGGGTACCCCTCTTGCCGGACGACGCTCCGACGTAGTTCCCACCTACCGGTGCCCCCCGGGAAGGAGACCTCCATCGTGCGCGGGGCGACACCCGTGAGCGCGTCGGTCAGGCGCAGCTCGCTCGCGGTCTTTCCGATGAGGCGCTGCGTGGGCTGGCCCAACAGCCGTTCACCCGTACGGTTCACGATGCGCAACGTCTGCTCGGGATCGAACGCGAAGACCGCGACCGCGATTTCCTCGAGCACCTTCCGTAGCGTCTCGGTGGCCTCGACTGCGCCGAGTCGCTGCTCGCGCAGGATCTCCTCGAGCGCGTTCACCTCCATGTAGGTGAGGGAGAGTGCATCGGACCCGTCCGTCACACGCGCCCGGATCGAGAAGTCTCCCTCGCGTAGCGCGGCGAGCATGTTCGCCAGGGTGCCGAGCGGCCGTACGACGTGCTCCCGGAGTGCGACGGTGAGCCCGAGCCAGGCACCCACGAGAGCCACGGAGGCGGTCCATTGCACCTTGCCCGAGAAGGCTCCGAGCCAAAGGAATCCGAGGGAGACCGCGATGCCCGGCAGACCCGCCAGAATGCCGAGCAGGAACACACGCGTGTCGTGGCCGAGGCTCTTCCACCAGGAACTCATCAGTGGCTACCCGTCCTCCTCCTCGAATCGCTGTAGGCGCCGGTAGAGCGCGCTCCGGCTCAACCCCAGGGCGTCGGCCGCCTTGCTCACATTGCCCTGATACCGGTCCACGGCCTTCTCCACTAGCAAGCGCTCCGCCTCCTCGAGCGTCAGCTCGTCCATGAGGACGGAACCGTCGGCCCGCCGCCGCAGGCCCAGATCGGCGGCCTCGATGCGTGAGCCCCTCGACATGAGAACGGCGCGCTCTACGGCGTGCTGTAACTCACGCACGTTGCCCGGCCAGGGATGCGCGATCAGCGCGGCCATCGCCGCCGAAGAAAACCCCTCGATGTGGCGTTCGTAACGGGCCACCTGTTGCACCAGGAAGTGGTTGGCCAGCAACGGGATGTCCTCGAGCCGCTCGCGCAGGGGGGGCAGTCGGATCTCGACCGTATTCAAGCGATAGAGCAGATCCTCTCGGAAGTCGCCACGGGCAACGGCTTCACCCAGGTTCGCGTTGGTCGCGGACAATACCCGGACGTTCACCTTGCGAACCTTGGAAGACCCCACGCGCTGGATCTCCCGGGATTCGACGACGCGCAGCAGCTTCGCCTGCTGCTGCAGAGGCACATTCGCGATCTCGTCCAGGAAGAGCGTGCCCCCGTCCGCGAGCTCGAAACAGCCCACGCGGTCGGTCTTCGCGTCGGTGAAGGCGCCCTTCACGTGGCCAAACAGCTCGCTGTCGAAGACACCCTCGCTGAACCCGCCGACGTTGACCGCCAGCAACGTGTTCTTGGAGCGCTTGGACACGGCGTGCAACCACTGGGCGACGACCTCCTTACCCGTCCCGTGCTCGCCGACGATGAGCACATTCGCTTCGGAGGGGCCCACCCTGTCGATCACCTCGAGCACCTGCTCCATCGCCCTGGACTCCGCGATCAACTCCGGCGCTCCATCGCCCTTCAGGTGCAGGTTCTCGCCCTCGAGTCGCTGACTGCGGCGCAAAGCTCTACCGAGTGCTACCTGCGTGCGGATCGTGGTGAGGAGTCGATCGTTGTCCCACGGCTTCTCGATGTAGTCCCTCGCGCCGCGCTGCATCGCCTCCACCGCTCCACCCACCGAGCCCCACGCGGTCATCACCACGACCGGCAGTGTGGCGTCCAGTTCGCGCAGCGCGCTCAGCAGGTCCAGGCCTTCCTTCCCGGATGTCGTATCACGCGTGTAGTTCAGATCGATCAGCGCAAGATCGAAGTCCCCCTTTTCGACCGCATCGCGGACCTCGCCGGGTGACTCGACGGTGGCCGTCTCGAAGCCCTCCGCCTTGAGAAGAAGACGAATGGCCTCCAGCACGTCCGGCTGGTCGTCGGCTACTAGGATGCGTGACATCGCATAAGATAGTGCCCGTCACTGGCCGGCGGCCCGATTAGGGCCGCTACTCGTCGACGATCCAGCCGTCCCGCAGCTGAATGATCCTGTCACCGAACGCCGCGTATTCTTCGTTGTGCGTGACCTGAATGATCGTGGTGCCTTCCCGATTCAGCTGCTTGAGCAGGTCCAGGATCATCCGACCTTGGCTCGAGTGCAGGCTCCCCGTAGGCTCATCCGCGAGGATCATGGCGGGCTCCGCGATGATGGCGCGCGCCACGGCCACGAGCTGCTGCTGCCCTCCGGATAGCTGGCTGGGGTACAGGTCCTTCTTGCCGACGATCTGAAAGCGGTCGAGCGAATCCGCGACGATCGCCTGCCGCTCCTTGCGCTTCACGTTCCGGTAGGAGAGCGGGATCTCCAGGTTCTCGTACACGGTGAGGTCGTCGAGCAGATGGTACTGCTGGAAGACGAAGCCGATGTACTTCTTGTTGAGCTCGATACGCGCGCGGGGTTTCATCGCGTGCACCGGCTGGCCGAAGAGGTAGTACTCACCACGCCAGTCCCGGTCCAGCATGCCGAGGATCGAAAGCAACGTCGACTTCCCGGCGCCCGATGGGCCCATGATCGTGACGAACTCGCCCTTCTGCACTTCGTTGTTGACCCGCCGAAGTACGAAGGTCTCCCCCGCACCGGTTTTGAACGACTTCTCGATATTCCGAAGCTTGATCATCTGTTCTGTCCGTTTCCTTTCCTCAATCCGCCCCAGTATCCGACCCGCGCGCAAGCTATCACCGTTGACTGATCCCGGTGCCCTCCACATCGAGCGCAGCGCGAACCGTACGTGCCGCACAAGTGCGTCCATCACATCTCAATTCCCGTGCAACGAAAGCGGCGCGGTCACCGATTCGGCGACCGCCCCTCCCCTCTGACCTACCGGAGCATCATCCCCTCATCACCCTACCTTACCGGTAGTCGTCCCATCCACACCACACATCCATCGACCTCGGCTGCCTACCCGTGCGCGACGTCGAACCCGGCCTGCTCGAGTTCCTGCGCCTTACGGGCATCGTCCTCGCTGACGACCTGGCCATCGAACAGATGGACCGAACGGTCGGCCATGTGCGCGTAGCGCGGATCGTGCGTCACCATACAGATCGTCGCGCCCTCGGCGTGCAGCTCCAGCATCAGCTCCATCACCGCGCTGCCGTTC
>JAYZBT010000043.1:0-16402 GCA_036338615.1 Gemmatimonadota bacterium | reverse complement strand
GGTAGAGCCGGATCACCACGCCCTGACCCGAAGCCGGCGTCGGCCAGCGTGGCCTGCAGGAGCGCTGAACTCTCCGTTTCGAGGTATCCGAGCTCGGCCAGCTCCCAGATTTCCTAGGCGATCTCGCCGAAGGACTCCGCGTTTTCGTCGATGTAGGTCGCGACCCGCATTTTGCCGTCCTGAGCCGCGACGAGGGCGGGCAAGGCGAGCGCGGCCATCCCCAGCAGTGTGGTGCTTCGGTATCGCATCATCGTGCTACTCCCATCCGATGGTTCGTTCTCTGCATCCGTTGCGGTGCTTGTCAGTTGCCGGTGCGCAGGACCCGCGGTCCGCGCGCGCTGCCTTCCCAGTCGGGATCGGCCGCGCCGATCCAGGTCCGAGTGGCTGGGTCGTACTGGATGCCGTGCACGCGCCCGAAGGCCCCAGAGCGAGGCGTCGCGGTGATCTCGACCCCGAGCGCGCGCATCTCGTCGAGCTGGGCCGGCGTCCAACCGATGTCCGCGCTGGTCTCGGCGCTGAAGGCACCGCCTCGTCCGCCGGCCACGCGCGGCTCGGCGAGGGCCTCGGGCAGCGACATTTCGAAGTCGATCACGCGGGTGATCGCGTGCACTACGGCAGGTGGAATCATGCCCCCTCCCGCTGCGCCGAGTACCAACACTACTTCACCGTCCTTCATCACGATGAACGGGCAGATGTTCGAGCGGGCTCGAGCTCCAGCCTCCATCCGCCCGAGGTATCCGCCGAGCGTCGACGCGTAGAGGAAGCCGAGACCCGGAGTCACGACTTTCGAGCCCATGTTCGGTCCGAGCGTTTGTGTGAGCGCCACGAACATGCCGTTGGCGTCCGCAGTGGAGAGGTGCGTCGTGTGGCCCCCGTACAGATCGCCGCGGTCTTCGATGAGCGCTACCGGCGCGTGCAGGCCCGCCGGCACCTGGGCCGGCGCGAGCAGCTCTTGTGCGAGCTGCGCCGCGTATGCCTTCGAGGTCGCCCGTGCCGCTGCCGTGTCCGAGCCGAGGACGCGCAGTTCACCGGACGCGTAGCGCAGCGCCTGGCCCGTGATCGCAAACCACTCCGCCTCACTCATGGAGGCAGGGTCGAAGTTCTCCATGATCTGCAGCGCCTGGATGGAGAGCACGCCAGCGGCTGGCACGTCTATGCCGATCAAGTCGTAGCCCCGGTAGCTCCCCCGAACGATGCGGCTGTCCTCGGCGACGTAATCCTTGAAGGCCTGCAGCGTGACCGCGCTGCCGTTGGCGCGTAGGTCCGTAGCCATCGCTTCCGCGATTTCACCTCGGTAGAAGATGTCCCGGCCCCCCTCGACGATCTTGCGCAGGGTCCTGGCATAATCCTGCTGAATCAGAAGCTCCCCGGCGGCGTACGGGGTACCATTGCCCTTGTAGTACGCATCCGCCGTGCCGCGAAACTCTTGAGCCTGCGCCAATCCGCTTGCCTGGCGCCTCGCGTCCGCCGGCAATACACGAAAGCCCTGCTCCGCATAGGCGATCGCGGGAGCCATCACGGTGGCGAGAGGGAGGGACCCGTGCTCTTCATGCAGCCTGATCAGGCCGGCGAGAGCCCCGGGTACGCCGATGACCGGGTAGCCGTAGGAGGCTTGGGGAGCGGTGTCGTAGTCGTAGTCCCAGGGGGCCTGGGTGGTACCGTCGATGCCGTGGAAGTCTCCGTCGGGCGTGCGCACCAGGATCTGGTTGCGCCCTCCGATGCTGTTCATGGTCGGCTCCACCACGGCGATCGCGAAGCCGGTCGCAACGGCGGCGTCCGCCGCGTTTCCGCCCAATTCCAGGATGCGCACGCCTGCGTCCGTTGCGAGCGGGTGCGCGGCGGACACCATTCCGTACAAGGAGCGCCCCGACTGCCGGACACTCTGAGCGGAACTGGCCGTAGGTAGAGCGATCGAAAGCGCAAACAGGAGGCAGTAGGCTCGTAGTGCACGCGGTGGCATGGAGCACCTCACGGAGCTGAAAGTCTTTGGAGCCGAACAGGATAACGGGTGGGGCCCCTACCCCGCACTAATCGACCCCTGATCTACTCGAAGTGCTTGCGAGACGCCCTGTACGAGACCGCCGACCGCTCGGGCATGAAATCGAAGATGGCCATCGGGTCCTCGGCCAGGCGACCGAGCAGTTCAAGTGTGTGCTCGTATCCGACGAACTCCGCGGCGATGACCTTCGACATCGATCGTGATCTCCGGGAGGTGTCGGATCCGGCGCTAGCGCAAACAACAGGTCGGTGTTGTCCAGCTGGTCGTAGGATCCGTAGGGATATGAGCGGTAGTTGCGCCGATTACGCGCCCAGGAAGACGGGATGCATGCGACCCGAGCGGGACATGTTCACGCGAAGCTCGTCGCTACTGCGCATGAAGAGCGTGGTCAATTCCCCATCGATGGCGCCGAGCGCGAGATCGTGTCTCTGCAACTCTGGAGAGTCGAAGTCCCGTTCGATCCAAGTGGTGGAGTGAAATTCCTGGACCAGCCACCCCTCGTCAGCGGCGACCAGCACCGCCTGGTCCCATTGGTCTTGCCGCTCTTCTCTCCCGACCAACACACCGTCCCCCCGCGTATCCAGGCCCCGCTTGAGCACGTAGCGCTCCCGCTCGCCGCGTATCGCCTGCAGCCACTCGTCGTCGAGAAGTCTGGCGTTCCTCGACCAGGGCACGTGCTGCTGTAGTAGATCCCAATCGTCGTCGTCGAAGAGGTGCTTGAAGGACGGGTCCGACATGATGGCGAGACAGAGCTTGTCGTCGCCTACCCAACGCCCGCGCTGCCCGTTTTGCACGAAGACCGCGCGGTCGCGTACCGCGGCCACGAACGGGTCCAGGTCCGCTCGAAGGCGCTGGAACACCTGCATGCCGAGCTTCTGATACGCATGGGTAAGAGGTCGCCCCCGCGTCGTCGCCACGCCCGCTCCGTCATAGTCGATCTCTCTGGGGTCGATTTCCTCGCACTCGAAGTCGTGCCAGCCGACGTGCTTAGCGAACTCCAGCAGTTCCAGGCGGTTCCCGCCCTCCTCACGGATCAGCGCGAGAAAGTCGGGAGTCGTGCCCGTGTCCCGCCGGATCACGCGCAAGAACCAGTTCGCCATGAATCCCGGCTCCTCGTGCTCGAGCGCGGGGGGGAGCCCATGCCCGCGCTCCCCGAGGAACTCCCTCCAGGCTCGATTGCACATACCCGAGAAGACGAAGCCGCCAGGGCAGTTGGCGTTCGTTTCCAGAATCCAGAAGCCCCCGTCCTCGGCCGGCAGGAGATCGAGTCGGAAGATGTGTACCTTGGAGTTCGCCGGATCCGTGTCGCGGGCGAGGTCGTCGGCGAGGGCGGGCGGCGTCGAAAGCGCGTCCCGCACCGCCTCGTCGTGGACGGACGACTCCACGATGGTCTCGATCGCGCGATGGTAGGTCCGTGTCACCTCGCGCAGTCGCTCCGCCACCTCGGGCACGACCATCTGCGCAGGTCCAAGCAGGAACGGCTTGCCCTCCGCGTAAAGGAACCGTGCTTCCGCCCGGTGGCGGAGTGCCCTGCCGTCCGGAGCGAGCCCTTCCTCGATCAGCGCTCGCTGGAACTCGCGGTCGAGTCCCGGCCAAAGAGGTGTATCGACCACCGGTGGAGATGAAGCCACTCACTGCTCCAGAGAAAGGGAACCTCGGTATCACTTCCGCGCCACTGGCCCGCGCGTCGATACATCTTACAGATTTCATGGGCCGCCTCGCCATGGTTTTCAAGGTGTGACATCTTGGAGGCCGTCGGCCCCTGTCCTGAACAACCTCGAGATGTCGCAAACCACTCGAAGCCCCAGCTTCACCCCAGGCGATCTATCCGGAGGAACGGCATCCGCGATCGTATCGATCACGGGCAACGTGGCCGCGGGCGTGATCGCGTTTGCGCCGCTCGGCCCGGAGTATACTGGGCAGGGCATCCTGGCGGGCATGTTCAGCTCGATCGTGGCGGGGCTCATGGCGGCCCTCTTCGGCAGCGCACCCGGCATGATCGCCGGGCCGAAGGCCACGACCTCCATGGCGTTCGCGGCGCTGCTCAGCCAACTGCTCGCCACGGGCCGCTTCGATCTCCAGTCGCCCGAGTCGATGGACTTGTTGCTCGCGCTCGCGTTCGGAGCGGTGCTGATCAGCGGAAGCGTCCAGATTCTGTTGGGGGCGTTCCGCGTGGGCGCGTTGGTGAAGTTCATGCCGTATCCGGTGGTGGCCGGCATTCGCAATACCACGGCGATATTGCTGATCTACGGACAGCTGTGGCCGTTTCTCGGTGTGCCGAGTCAGTCGGTCGTCTCCCTCTTCAGCGACATCGGCCAGATCCAGCCCGCTACGGCGGTCGTGGCTTCCGTGACCGCGGGGATCGCCTGGAAGGGAGCGCGCTTCCTCCCGAAGGCCAGCGTGCCCGTCGTAGCGCTCGTCGCGGGCACGCTGCTGCACCACTTGCTGCAGGCGGCCTGGCCTGGCACGTCGCTCGGCCCGGTCTTCGGGAGCCTGCCGTCTGCGATCCCGCGACCCGAGTATCTGGGGGGTATCTTTGCGGCTCTGTCGGACGGGGCGAACCTCGACCTGCTCGTGATGGTACTCGGCGGAGCACTGGCGATGGCGGTGCTCGATTCGATCTCCGCCCTGATCACGCTCGTCAGCTACCAGAGCATCGCGGACCGACGGTTCGACGCGAACAACCAACTCGTTGGCCAGGGAATCGGCAGTGCCGTCGCCGCCTTCTTCGGCGGCCTGACCACTTCGGGCATCCTGGCGCGAGCCGCGGTGAACCACAACGCGGGAGGGCGCTCGCGCGCCTCGGGCGTTGTGAACGCGCTTGCGGTTCTTGTGTTGGTGGTCGTGCTGGCTCGGCCCCTCGCTCTCATACCGAAGGCGGCCGTGGCGGGCCTGATCATGGTCATCGCGTCCGGGCTGTTCGACCGCTGGACCGTCGGTCAGGTCAAAGAGCTCAGGCGCACAGACGCCACCAAGCCCATGGACAATTATCTGGCGGTGGGCGAGATGGTGTTCGTGGTCATGGTCGGCGTCTTTGTGAACCTGGTGGCCGCGGTCGGTGCCGGCGTGGCGCTCTCGGTGATCGTCTTCGTGGCCAAGATGAGCCGTTCGCCCATCCGTCGCGTGCGCACGGGGGCCACGGTGCGATCTACGAGGCGGCGGGCCGAGCATCTCGCGGAGCTGCTGAGTTCCGAAGGACATCGAATCGCCATCATCGAGCTCGAGGGCACCATCTTCTTCGGGTCTTGCGACTCGCTCGCGACCCGGGCCGAGGACCTCGCCGACGATGGTGCCGAGTTCATATTGCTCGATCTGAAGCGCGTAGGGGGCGTGGACGCCACCGGGTGCAAGGTGCTGGGACAGACCTTCGAACGCTTGCGCACCCGAGGTACCACGCTGGCCTTCAGCTACGTGACATCGGGCGGAATCAATGCGGAGATCGCCGAAGACCTCGTCCCGAACGGTGTTCCCGAGGCCCGAATGTTCGAGAGCACGGACGCGGCGCTCGAGTACTTCGAAGAGGGCCTTCTATTGAAGCTCGGAGCCGACGAGGGGCCTCCCGGCGGGTGGACGCTTTTGGACTTCGGCAAATCGTGGGGCCTGGACGACGACGAGTGCGCTATACTCGACGGCTACATCGGCCGGCGTCGTTTCGTCGAAGGCGAGTTCGTAGTGAAGGATGGTGGGACGGGACGCTCCATGTTCCTGGTTGCGAGTGGGAACGCCGACGTCTCCATCTTGACCCCCGGGGAGAGCCGCCGCTTGCGAGTGGCCACTTTTTCCGAGGGGACGGTTTTCGGAGAAATGGCTCTTCTCGACGGTTCCCCGCGAGCCGCCGCGGTACAGGCGACAGGGCCGCTCGAGCTACTCGAACTCTCGTACGAAGCCTTGTCCGAACTGGGCAGCGAACACCCTGAGATCGCGGTGAAGATCCAGGGTGCCATAGGTCGCATTCTCGGGGCGCGGCTGCGTGGCGCGAACGCACTCATTCTGGAGCTGGGTTCGTGAGGGTGCGCGTCGACGAGGTCGACTCAGCCATCCACGTGGCATCGGTGTCTAGCCTTGCGAGGACCGCCCTTCATCCCCCCACAGGAGATTTCCTCCTTTGAATCGACCCGTGCCGCGACACCTGTTCGCGGCACTGTATCTCATGGCCCTCGCTGGTCTATCCGGGTGCGCTGGTGCGAACACCGCGGATCTGGTCGAGCAGGGCTCCACCGGTCTCTCCAGCGCGCTCCCAGGAGGAGACGGGCGCTCGCTCGCCGCCTACAAGGCCGAGTTCCACGCGAACGCGCTGCAGGGGACGGACTCCCTCATGCTGCGCTTCGGCGAAGTGTGGCAGCGGGACAAGCGCGAGTTCCTGCCCGGTCTGTACTCCGCGGACGTGACGCTCGTGACGCCCGACGGGAAGCTCCTCCACGGTCGGAACGCCGTGATGGCTTATGCCGACTGGCAGCTCCCGCAGGTCTCTGGCATCGAGACGTGGAGGGATGAGTTCGCCGCGTCTGGGCTCATGACTTTCATGTACGGTCGCTACCAGGCGGAGTCGTCCCAGCCCGAAGGCGATCACAGTGGGGTACACATCACCATCGCGAAGCGCGACCACTTCGATTGGCAGATTCGGTCGAAGATGTACTTGGCGTTCGGCGGCGCGGGGGTTCCGACCCGGGGAGACTTGATCGTCGCGAATCCTCCGCACCTGACGCCGGACTCGATTCGCGCCCGGTACGGACCGAGCGCGCTCAGGGGTCAGAACGAGAGAGCTGAGTGGATGGTCAACGCCTATCTGTTCACGAACAGCTATCTGTCCGAGTTCCGATACGCGTGGAACAACGATGATTTCGAAGGCGCCCTGAGCATGCTCGCCCCGGGTGCCGTCGTGCGCCTGCCGTGGGACGTGCCCGCCGTAGGAAAGACGAACGCCGCGTATTCGCTCGAGCGCTTGCTGCCGGCGGTCGGCGACCTCGGCATGAGCATCCTCGACTTCGATCTGAGCGAGCGTATCAGCTTCGCGAGGGGGTGCTACACGCTGGTGGCGGGCGACCAGGTGTTGAGTGGCTATTACACGGCCGTGATTCAGATGCAGGACCAAGGCCCGCAGCTCACCGCCCTCGTATTCTCCGGCTCCGGTGCCAATGAGGTGTCGACGGGAGAGTCTGGCGGAGCGTGAACAGTCTGGTCCTTCTCTTCCAGGATCCCTCCTTCGCGGCGACGACACCCGCGCGGCTACGGGCCCTGGTCGGGGCGGGCCTGCTGATCGCGCTCGCCTGGTCGCTGTCCACCGACCGGGCGAAGATCTCTTGGCGGGTCATCGCTTGGGGGCTCGGGCTCCAGCTCGCGTTTGCCGTATTGGTGCTGCAGACCCCGTTCGGCGTCGCGTTCTTCGATTGGATGAACGGCCTGGTCCGTGCGCTGCTCGGCTACGCGGAGCAGGGTGGCCGATTCATCTTCGGGAATCTGGTATCGGACAACGTGCCGGTTGGCACGGTCGACGCGAACCAGAATTTCGTATCGACGCAGGGCTCTGTGGCGCGAACCGGGGCCTTCTTTGCATTCCGAATCTTCCCCAACATCATCTTTTTCGCGTGCCTCATGACGGTGCTGTACCACCTCCGGATCATGCAGTTGGTTGTTCGCGCGGCCGCGTGGGTGATGCAAAGGACCATGCGTACTTCGGGCGCCGAGACGCTCTGCGCCGCGTCCAATATTTTCGTGGGTCTCATGGAGTCGCCGCTCGTCGTGAAGCCGTTCATCGCGAAGATGACCGAGTCGGAACTGATGGCCGTGATGACGGCCGGAATGGCGACCATCAGCGGAGGTGTGCTAGCGGCATATGCCGGAATGATGCTTCCCTACCAGAGCGAAGCCGCGGGACACTTGATTGCCGCCTCGATCATGTCGGCACCCGCCGCGTTGGTCATGGCCAAGTTGCTCGTTCCTGAAACCGGGACGCCGGAAACCTCGGGTACGTTGGACATCGAAGCAGAGAGACCGGACGTAAACGTGATCGATGCGGCCGCGCGCGGAGCCTCGGAAGGGCTCCGTCTCGCGCTGGTCGTGGCGGCCATGCTGATCGCTTTCGTCGCGCTGATCTCCATGGCGAACGGCGTCGTCGGCTGGGCGGGGGGGATGTTCGGGATCCAGAGCCTCACCATCGAGAGCATGCTCGGGGCGCTGTTGGCACCGGTGGCTTGGATGCTGGGCGTTCCGTGGGGGGACGCTGCGCTGGTCGGCCAGATGATCGGAGTGGACTTCGTACTCAATGAGTTCGTCGCCTTCGTGCAACTCGAGGCGGCGCTCGGTGGGGGGGCGGCGCTCGACGAGAGGTCGCTGGTCATCGCGATCTACGCACTCGCGACATTCGCCAACTTCGGCTCTGTGGCGATGACGGTCGCCGGAGTAGGCGAGATCGCGCCGACGCGCCGCCGGGACCTCGCGCGACTGGGCGTGAAGGCTATGTTCGCGGGCCTGCTGGCTGCGCTGCTCACAGCGGCGTTCGCCGGGATGTTCGTTTGATCCGGAAGCGGCCTGAGGTGCTCTGCGTGGGCACGGTCTCGCTCGACACCGTCGAGTACCGGGGCGCGCAGGCCCACGACGTTCTCGGAGGGTCCGCTCCGTACTTCGCCGCCGCCGCGCGAATCTTGGCCGACATCGCGATCGTCGGCGTCGTTGGGGATGACTTCCCCGAATCGTTCGTCTCGCGCTTGAGCGAAGCCGGCATCGACGTCGCAGGCTTGTCGCGGCGCCCCGGCGAGACGTTCCGCTGGCACGCCCGCTATGCCCGCGACGGGAGCCGCGAGACGTTGCACACCAATCGAGAGACGGCACTCGCCGAGAGTCCGCAAGTGCCGGAGGCCCGCAGGGGTGCGAGCGCTGTCTTCCTGGGGAGTACGAGCCCCGAGGTCCAGGCGGCTGTGCTCGCGAGCGCCGGGGCGCCCACACTCGTCGTTCTCGACACGATGACTCATTGGATCCAGGACCAGCGCGACGACTTCGAGTTGTTGGCACGAAGCGCGGACGTCGTGCTGTTGAACGAAGAAGAGGTGCGGCTCCTGGGTGGGGGCGACCAGGCCTCCGCGATTCGGCCGATCCTGGAAGGAGGTTGCTCGTGGGTGATCGTGAAGCGTGGGGACCAGGGCGCCACCGCGTTCGGTCACGACCGCGTGATCGCCGTGTCGGCGCCGCGACCTCAGCAGGTGACGGACCCGACCGGGGCCGGCGATGCATTCGCTGGTGGGCTCGTGGCGACGCTCGCCCGCGACTGGCCTTCGCCGACCGCCATGGACGAGGCGCTGAAGAACGCCGTGGCGCTGGGCTCGCTCGCCGTCGAAACGTTTTCGGTTGATCGGCTGTTGACGGCCACGCCGGAGGGCGTCGCGTCTCGTGGCAGGGAAGCTCGCATCAAGATGCGGAGGCACCGTCGCTCCCCTTGAGGCCGCGCCCCGGCGTCCCGACCTTTCAGCGCGCAAGTCGATTACCTAAACGAGTTCAAAATGACGGAACGCAAGAACAAGAAGAAGCTGATCGTCGTTGGCGATCGGATTCTCATTCAGCCGGAAGAGGGCGAGGACCGCACCAACGTCGGTCTCTACCTCCCGGCCACCGCGGTGGACAGCCAACCCGTCCAGGGTGGGACGGTGCTGGCCACGGGCCCGGGCAACGCGGTTTCTGCCCCGACCGAGCTCGACGACGAGCCCTGGAAGATCGGGGCGCCCGAGCCGCGCTACATGCCGGTGCAAGCTCGGATCGGGGACTTCGCCATCTTCTTCAGGCGCGCGGCGGTGGAAATCACGTTCGAGGGCGACCGATATCTGGTCGTGCCGCAGGCCGCGATCCTGACGCTCGTCCGTGACGAAGAAGAGGAAGACGAAGGGGACGAGGGCGGTCTCGCGTTCTAAACGTGGCCGTCGCGGCCGTGTACGCCCGGAGCGGGCCGAGCTCGTAGACCTCGAGCGGTACAGAGGGATCATCCCCGACTGGGCCGCGTTCGAGGCCAGCGCGCGGCGCCCGGAGCCAACCGTGCTGCGTGTTCGTACTGGGCGGATCAGCAACGACGCTTTGCTCGAACGCCTCGCGGCTCGCGGGTTTGCGCTTCGACCGAAGCAGGGGTTGCCGAACTTTTTCGAGGTCGAATCCGGGCCGGGCTCCGTTGCCCTCACGCTGGAGCATTGGCTCGGGCTCTTCTACGTGCAACAGGCTTCGACCGGGGTTGCGGCGCCCCTGTTGAATCCCCAGCCGGGTGAGCGGGTGCTCGACCTCTGCGCGGCTCCGGGCGGAAAAACGACGCATGCCGCCGACTTGATGCAAGACCGTGGGTGTCTGGTTGCGTCGGAGATCAGCGAGAGTCGGATCCGCGGGCTGCTGGGTAACGTATATCGGCTGGGTCATCCCAACGTGTTCGTCGTCGCGGGCGACGGCCGGGACTTCCCTGAGGGCTCTCTGTTCGACCGCGTGCTCGTGGACGCCCCCTGCTCGGGGGAGGGCACGCTGCGCAGACGCGGCGGCAAGCCGCCTCGGCAGTCGGCCTCTTTCGGCAGGTACGTCGGCTCGGTGCAGCGCGCTCTCCTGGAGAAGGCGATCCGTCTGACTCGTCCGGGCGGCACGATTGTGTATGCGACCTGCACCTTCGCGCCGGAGGAGAATGAGGCGGTCGTCGACGACATTCTGAAGAGCCAACCCGTGGACCTCGAGCCCGTCACCCTCGAGGTGGCGCACGCGTCGGGAGTCACTTCGTTCGATGGTGTGACGTACGACACACGTTTGGAGGGCGCGGCCCGGATCTATCCTCATCACTTCGACTCGGGTGGGCTCTTCTTGGCGAAACTCCGCCGCCTGGACGATGGCGCGGAGCGCGCGCACGGATCGGCCGACGGGGGCTGGACGCCCGTGCCCGGAGTGTTCCCGGAATCAGCGAGCGCGGAAGCCTTGCCTGATCCGGGCGACGAGACGACCGGAGGCTCGCCTCACCGGCTCCCAGCGGTGGCGCTCGACGACCTCGATCACCGGTTCGCAGTGGATCCAGCCGCGCTCGCCGACGTCGACTGGATCGAGCGCGGTGGACGCCTGTGGCTTCATTCGCTGGCCGAGTGGCCGCTGGAGGCTTGGCTGGCAGGCCCTGGGCGTGCTGGCGCCTTGCGCGGCGATTGGAGGCCGATCTCGGTCGGGTTTCGAGCGATCGACTTCGACTCGAGGGACCGGCCTCGGCCGACCAACGATCTCCTGAGGTGGCTCGGTGCGTCGATCGGGGACCGAGTGTTCGATATCGACCGGGAAGGGATGCTCCGGCTGGCGAGCCGAGAGGCGATCGCCCTCGAGGACGACCTGCGCGGTCCGGTTGCACTACGCTACGGCGGGGACGTTGTGGGTCGCGGGGCCGCGACCGTCGACGGATTGAAGAGCGAGATCCCGAAGGCGCGGTCGGCGGATTTGCGCCGTGCGTTGCAGACGTGACCCCGCCCCGGTCTCCCCGGATCGGCGCGCCATCGGGGAGAATCATCCACCAGCACTCCGTGCGCTTATCTTCGGGAATCGTGGCCGGCAGTCGCCCGCCTCCCGAGCTCTTCCACGAACGCGGCATCCGCCGGCGCCAGCGCGACCTCTTCGAGTTCCGCGCGAGTGAACCACCCGAGTTCCGTGTGTTCATGCGGGTCCGGCTCGCCCTCGATCTCCACTTCGATGAAGTGGATCACGAAGGGTGCATCGCCGTCGCCGGTCGTAAAGAGTGTACGGCCGATGGCATTCGTGCGGAGTGACAACTCTTCCGCGAGCTCCCGCCTGGCGGCCTCCAGCAGGGACTCCCCTTCGCCGACCTTGCCCCCAGGGAATTCCCAGAGGCCGCCGTGCCGCTTGTGCGCGGGCCGGCGCCCGACGAGAAAGCGGCCGCCGCGCCGTACTACGGCTGCGACGACGGGAATCGGTGGCTGCTTCATGGTCACGAGGCTGTGGGAAGGCTCAATGGAGAGGGGCTCGGGGGCTCAAGCGGTCGCGGTACGCGTCGAAGCTAGATGCTATGGTCGAGAATCGCTCTTCGCGTGCCCGCGCGCGCCTACGAACTACGCTGCTGGGCGCAGCCGTCATGGCATCTGGGGCGGTGCTCTCCAACTGGAGTTCGGCCCAGGAACTGCCCGGGGGCGTTGCCACGGACTTGTTCGAGCAAGCGATGCAGGAGGAGCTCACGGTCCCGGATGCAGCGAATTCCCGTACCGATTCGATCGTCACGGTCCTGACTTGGATCGCCGGACTCGGTGCGGCTGCACTGGCCATGTACGGCCTGCGGGGAGGGCAGCTTCGCCCGCGACCGGAGGGGGGCGTGACTCCGACTGTGTGGGAGGGTCCGGATGCCGCCCCGGAGGCGACACGAACCGAAGTCGAGGTCGCCACGGTCCGCCGGCCGAAGAGACCCAGCAAGCCCAAGGAGGGCTTGAAGCTACCTCCTCATGCGGTCGCCTTCTTGCAAAAGACGGCGGCGAAAAGGGCTGCGGCCGCGGCCGACCAGGCCCCTGCAGGATCGAGTCTAACGGGAGGGCTCGACGTGATCGTGCCCGCTACGATCCCAGCCGCGCCGACGATCGACCCCGGGGGGAAGGGACGGTCCAAAGCAGCAGAGCCGCGGCCAGCACTCCGGTGCCCGCACCGAATGCGAACGGGGCCGCGGCTCCGAAGCCTTGCCATGACCCGACGCCCTGCCAGAGTAGGCCGGCCAGCATCGAGGCTGGAAGGCTGATCAGCCCGACCACCGCGGCGTAGCTGCCGTAGGCTGTGCCGCGGAGCTCCGGGGGCACGAGGTCGGCGATCAGCGCTTTGGCTGCCCCCGCTACGAGTCCGTGGTACGCTCCATAGACGCAGTACAGCACGGTGACGTGGGTCGGCGTACGTGCACCGGCGAAGCCGAGGTACACGAGCGAGTACACGACCCACCCTCCGAACAGCACCCACTTTCGCGGAACTCGGTCCGCGAGCGTGCCCGCCGGGGTGGAGACAGCTGTATAGACGACGTTGAACGCCACCAGGATCCAGAGCACGCCGAGCACTGAGAGTCCACGCTCCTGAGCTCGCAGCACCAAGAATGCATCGGCGGAGTTGCCGAGCTCGAAGAGGACGGAGCAGGCGGTAAACGCGGCGAAGCCCCGCCCCAGCGAACGTACCCGGATCCGGGGCCCGGCCGGCACGCCTTCCCGCGGCGCGACGTCACGCGCACCGATCGCCAGAAAGACAACCGCCACGAAGGCGGGGACCAAGCTCCACAACACGAGCGTCCTGAATGTGCCTTCGGTCAGGAGGGCCCCCGCACCCTGCGCGCTCGCGACCAGCCAGATCGCGATGAGCAGGCCGACAACCGCTCCTACGGTGTCGCCAGCGCGGTGGAGACCGAATGCCAGTCCCCTACGCCCAGGCGGCGTGGAGTCTGCGATCAACGCGTCGCGCGGCGCGGTGCGGATTCCCTTGCCGACTCGGTCGACGAAACGGATGGCGGCGACCGCGCCCCAGGTCGAAGCCACGAGGAGGAAGGGCTTGGAGAGCGACGACGTCGCGTACCCGGCGACCGCCAGCCATTTGCGGGCGCGTAAGCGGTCCGACAGCCAACCCGAGTACAGCTTGAGGACGCTGGCGGCCGTGTCGGTGAGGCCGTAGATGAGCCCGACCGTCCAAATGCGAACCCCGAGCACGTTCGCGAGGAACAAGGGCAGGACGGTGACCACCATTTCGCTCGAGACGTCCGTGAGGAAGCTCGTCCCGGTCGCGACCCAGACGTTCTTGTGCAGTTTCTCCTTTGTCGCGCTCACGCGCTCATGCTAGTCCGATGGCGATAGCGATGGCGATCGATACAGCCCCTAACGCCACGAGGGCGAGGTAGAGAGGGACCGTGAATTTGATCCAATCCTCGTAGCGGACGCCCGCCGCGGCGAGGATCGCGAGCAGCGCGCCGTTGGTCGGGGTGATCAGGTCGCAAAGCCCGGCACCGTACTGATACGCGAGCACAACCACCTGTCGCGACATACCGAGCAGGTCCGAGAGCGGGACCAGCACGGGCATCGTGAGCACGGCCTGGCCGCTCACGCTCGGGACCGGCACGTGAATCGCGGTCTGGGCGACGACCATTCCGAGGCTGGATGCGATCAGCGGCAGCCCCTCGAGCGGTGTGAACATCGCGTGAACCATGGTGTCGACGATGCGCCCGTCATCCAGCACGACGAAGATCGCGCGCGCGAATCCGATCAGTAGTGCGGCGTAGGCCATGCCTCGAAAGCCGCGCACATAGGCTTCGGCCGTTCCGGACAATCCCATGCCCGCCAGCAAACCGATCATCAGGCCCATGATGAAGAAGGCGGCCGACATGTGGTCGAAGTCCCAACCCCACGACCCAATGCCCACCACGAGGATGACGAAGGTTGCGCCCACTAGCCCGAAGATCACCCAGTCCTTGCCGTCGATGCCTGCGTCGTCGGAGTCCTCCACATGCTCGGACTCTGTCCGCTGTAGGGCTGCGTACCGCATGGTCATCCCGATCCAGAGTGCCAGGGCAAGCACGAGAAAGATCGTGCGGAAGAGGCCCCCCGAACCGAGCGGGAGCTCCGCCAGATTCTGCGCGATCTGGACCTGAAAAGGGTTGATCGGGCTGAAGGCGGATCCCACGAACGCTGCACCGGCGCTCATCGATACCGCCACGAGCGGAGTGAAGCCGATTCTGCGGGTCAGGATCAACAGCACGGGGATCAGCGGTATGATCTCCTCCTGCATGTTTTCCACCACCCCCCCAGTCGCGAAGAACAGCGACACGATCGGAACCACCAGCAGGTCGCGGCCCTTCAGCGAACGCACCAGCGACGTGACGCCTCTTTTCAAAGCGCCGGTTTCGTCGACCACGGTAAACGCGCCGCCGATCAGGAAGACCAGGAAGATCACGTCGGCCGCTTCGGCCATGCCACGGGGCAGCGCGACCATTGCATCGAAGAGGTTGACCGGCGAGCGCTCCACGGAGTGATAGGTGCCCGCGACCACGACCGAGCGGCCGGTTGCCTCGTCCAGCTCTCGGTCGAACTGCCCTGCGGGCACGACGTAGCTCGCCAGAGCCGCCAAGATCACGCATCCGGTGAGCAGGACGAGCGGGTGGGGTACGCCGAACCGTCGCTTCGCGTCGGTCATCGCATCATCTCTCCAGTGATGGCAGGGCTTCGTCCAGAGCACGCAGCACGGTCAGAATCGTCCAGACCGATGCGAGGTACTCGGCGGGGTCCACATTCTCGAAGTCGTCCGTGCTTTGATGATAGTCAGGGTGGTCCTCCACCCCGAAGTACACAAAAGGAATGCCGGCCTGGTGGAAGGGTGCGTGGTCTGAGGAATTGGTCCAGTCCGCGCCTCCGGCAGCCCCCGGCTCGTCGTGCCCCTGCCGGACGGTGACAGGGGCGTTCACCGTGGCCTGGGCAATGACGGGTCGCAACGCACTCATGTGGTGAGCGCCGACCGCCCATAGCAGCCCGGCCGTACGGGAGACCATGTCGAGGTTCACGTTCAAGGTGATCTGCTCCAGCGGGATGGGCGGTCCCGCGATGAACGCGCGTGCGCCCCGTAGCCCGCTCTCCTCGGCGTCGACCAGCGCGATCACGAGCGGGCTCTCGAGTGGGTTGGAAGCGACTTCCCGCGTGATCGCGAGAGCTGCGGCGACCCCTGAGGCGTTGTCGTCGGCCCCGTTGAAGACCTCGCCGCCGCGAACGCCGAGGTGATCGAAGTGCGCGGTGAGCACGATGTAGGGCCTTTGCGCATCACGCCCGGGCACGACCGCGATGATGTTCGCGGCCGCCGTGGTGCCCGTGTTGAAGCTATGCTCGTAACCAGCGCCGAACGGTCGCGCTCCTGCCGCCTCGAGCGACTCGATCAGAAAGGCTCGCGCGCGTGCGCTGCCGGGTGTGCCCGGAGCTCGGCCCTCCATGGAGTCGTGCGCGAGCACGGAGAGATCGCGTAGAAGACGGTCGAACGACTGCGGGTACGGTGGGACTTCGGCGCCCTGCGCGGTGGCATGGGCGGGAAGCACCGCCGCGCACGCCAAGGCGACCGCCATGCTCGTTTTTATCACATGCATCCGTTTCAGGGGCAAGCAGCTTGGGGCTCCGCACGGCGCGGCGCTAGCCGCGGTCCGATAAGGTTGGACTGAGCCCGTCGGGCAGTCGAGAATGGTGGGGTCCGACCCCGGGTGAAGCCTCCGGTCAGCCTCTGTCCGCATTCCGTGCCGAAAACGACCTCCTCCAGGGGCGTTCGCCCCGTTGTGCTCCATTCCTTGTACGGTGTGGCGCTCGGAGCCGCCTTCCTGATTATAGCGGTGCTTTTCGACGCGGGCGCGCGAGGCATGGCGTTCGACGCGGACGGCATCATCGAGACCATCGCCACTCAGCCACTCCTCTGGCTGAT
>JAYZBT010000042.1:0-3308 GCA_036338615.1 Gemmatimonadota bacterium | reverse complement strand
GGCGTATGAACACCCCGTGCTCCTGAGCGGAGACGTCGCCTGGGAGACGCTCATCCACGCGGTCTCTACCATCACGAGTCAGGTGCCGGGCATCAACCGCTGCGTATGGAACCTGGGAACTGTCCACCCCGAGCGTGCCTCGGTCCTGGAGGCCTACGTCACCCGGGAGCAGTTGCACGTGCTACGGCGGGCCGACGCGATCGTAATGCAGGCTCTGCACGAGTTCGATCTGTACGACGACATCTGGCAGCGTCCGACGGTGCTGGCACCTCTCTCCCTTACGGAGGAGCCAGGTGAGACCGTCGTGCTTCGACCGGTACGCTCTCAAAGGGAGATGACCGCGACGCCGGTGGAGCTGCCCTTGCGACTGGTGACTGTGTTGCGAACCGAGATTCTCGAGTTGGACGGCGTGAGCGGCCTGACGCTCGACGTTACATCGAAACCCCCGGGCACCATCGAGCGGGAGCAGCCAACAGGGCTGTCCAGGGGCAATCGGTCTAGAAGATTCCGCCGTTCCGGAACCGATACACGTACTGCAGAAACCCCCCTTGCCCGAGCACGACCGTCTCGTCGTACTCTCTGCCGGCGTCGATCAGCACGGAGAGCCGGACTCCTTCCTCGGTGCCGTGCTCGTTCAGGAGCTTCGCGGTGAAGCGGGCCTCTGAATTGAGCGCGAACTGATCGTTGTAGTTCCCGGTGATCGTGATCGAGTCGATGTTGTTGTATATGAGTTCGCCGGTGGTCGGGACCTCGAAGCGAGTCGAGACAGTGAGCAACAGAGGCATCTCCACGGATGCCGAAGCCTCGATGATCACCGTTGCCGACACCGGCGGATCCTCATTCTCCGTACATCCGACCCATAGCAATGCCGCGACCGCGGTCAGAAGGGGTCGGGCTCCGGGAATATTCACGCCAAACTGCTCCATTATTCGAGTTCGTCCTTCGTTTCGTACGCCCAGCCGAAGACTGGATTACCCACGATAGTCCCCCGTAGAAGCCCGGTCGTTCCCGCACTGCGGGCCTCGCAAGCGGCGCGCTCCGTCACCATCTTTTCGCATGCTGTTCCTAGTCGCCGCGCTCGCGGCACCCGCGATCGGACCGGCGCTCTATGGCGTCCTCCATGGTCATCCCAAAGCCGTTCACCTCGTCGATGGTTTCGTCTTGCTGGCGGTTCCGTTGCTGGTGGCATGGCAGGTCGTCCCGTTCGCATGGGAGGCTCGTAGCCTTTCGGTACCGTTGGTGGTGGTCGCAGGCCTGTTACTACCCAACCTGAGCGAACGCGTCTCACACCAATTCGAGGCGCATACCGACAACTTGGCCATCATCGTCGGACTCTCGGGTCTTTCGTTGCATGCGCTTCTCGAAGGGGCGGCCCTCGGGCCCGAAGGGACTGTCGGGATGGCGTTTGGGCTCGCGGTCGTCCTCCACCGCATCCCGGTGAGCCTCGTGATCTGGTGGCTCATTCGCCCGCGGCACGGGACATGGGCCGCCGTGGCGGGCGTGGCGACCATCGTGTTCGCCACGCTGGGAGGGTACTTGCTCACCGCGGGCCTACACGCGGGACCGCACGGAGCCGGCATCGAATACTACCAGGCCTTCGTGAGCGGCACCCTGGTGCACGTCGTCTTCCACCAAGGGCGACACGATCATCGACACCACGGCCACGAAACGGGGGTCGGACAGGCCGGGCATAATTCCGACTCGTAGCAGGGCCCATACCAGCTTGCCGGGCCGCGCACACCGTCCTACCGTCGCCAATTGTATTCCCAGTGGTAGGAGACGACTTTGAGTCGGAGTTCGATTGACAGGGGGCGGTCCTTCTTAGGGCGCCTGCTGTGGGAGCGGCTCAAGTTCCCCGCCCTCTTCAAGCCCCTCTGGGAGGAATCGACGTACGAGATTCATCGGCGTCGGTCCCGGATGTTCTTGTTGGGCCCCATCGGTGCGATCGTCGGTTTTCTGTTCGGCGCCCTCGCGTACGCGCAGTTCCAGATACCCGTAGTGTTCTTCGCTCCGCTCGCCACGCTGGCGGGCTTCGGCACGATGTATCTGGTCACGCAGCTCGAGCCTCTCATCCGACTTGGAGCCGGTGGGGGCCGTGGGAGGTTCGCCGAGATCGGGATCGACGCCCTGGGGGGAGGCCTCCTGGGAGGCGCCATAGCTCCGTTCGTGGGCGCCAGTGCAGCACCGATCGTCACGGCCGGAGCCGCAATCGTCGCGATCGCCGGCGTAATTCGCCGCATCATCGTAGGCGAATGGATCGACGACGCCGTAAGGCTCCTCTCCGGCGACGTGAGTTCCGGTGCCGATGCGATGGATTTCTCGCGCCAGCACGAGCTGCTCGCGCAGGGCGACCTGGAAGCGGCCCTCGATCTCTTCGAAGAGGAGGCGGTAGACCGAGGGGGCAACCCGGCTCCGCTCGTCGAGGCCGCGCAGATCCTCCGCAATCGCGGCCGTTACAAACGCTCGGTGGAGTTTTACCAGAAGGCGATGGATGCGCCGAACCTCAGCCACCAGCGGGCCTCCATCTTCGCCAAGCAGATCTGGGAGATCTGCCGGCGGAATCTCTCGAATCCGGAGGGAGCCATTCCGGCACTCGAACTGCTGGTCGAGAGATATCCCGAGTCCCCGGAAGTGGAGTGGGCGTGGAAGGAACTCACGGTCGGCATGGTCGTGTCCCAGTCTTCGGAGCAAGACCGGCTCGGCGCCCACGGCGCTCACGTGCCTGCCGTGAAGGCCGTGGAGAGGATCCTCTCTGAGGCGTTCGTCTCACACGCGTCCGACATCCACCTCGAGGACTATGCCGACGGCCTGCGCGTGCGGTACAGGATCGACGGTGTTCTGCAAGACGCGGAGGCGCCACCGAGCCGGATTCGGGCGGCCATATTGGCGCGTGTGCGCGTCATGGCCGGCCTCAATCCGGCTGAGAACCCGACGCCTCAGGATGCGCGCATCCGGGTGCCGTTCGCCGGGCGCGACATCGACCTCAGGGTCTCGACGGTGCCGACATTGCACGGTGAGAGCATCGCGTTGCGCGTGCTGGACTCCGACACGGGCCATCTGGGCCTCGAGGACCTCGGGCTGCAGGACAAGTACCTGACGCGACTTCTGAAGATCGTCGAGAGGCCAAACGGCATGGTGCTGGCGACCGGACCGGGCGGCTCGGGAAAGTCCACCACCTTGCACGCGATCATTCAGCGCATCTCCACGGGCCGTGAGAAGATCTTCACCATCGAAGACCCCGTGGAGTTCGCGATCCGGGGTGTTTGCCAGGTCTCCGTGAACAGGAAGGCTGGGCTCACGTTCGCGGG
>JAYZBT010000041.1:0-33746 GCA_036338615.1 Gemmatimonadota bacterium | reverse complement strand
CGGGCTCTTCGGCGTACACCCCCTTCCACCGACACAGGTCGTCGCCCCGGGCTTGGCAGAGCGTGTGATTCACTTCGGCGACGCCACCGCCGGATTGCTCGAGAATCTCCTGGCAAAAGCCGGAGAGGAAGTGACAGGCTTCCCCCCCTGGATCACTCTCGATGAAAAGGAGAGCACGGCCCTCCACGGTGAACGCACCCGGCCCGAAGCCTCCAACCCGTCGCCCGAAGAGCTTCTTGAGGCGGCGTGCCACCCTCGTGCGAGCCATGGCGTACTGCCCACGCCGGGGCAGAATGCGCGTCCATCGCCCACGTCCTGAGCTCGAGGCGAGCAAGCGGCCGGCCCCGAAGAAGACCTCGTCGCCGTCCGGCCGCCGGATCACCAGGCGGAAAAGAGCCATGACCTCGGTGTCCGTCAGGCGTAGACCCTTCTTCACATCGCCTTGGTAGGTCCGCATCTGCCGATCGACCACGTCGCTCAGACCGAGCCGTCGCGGCATCGTTTGCGCAGGGTCTTCCGCTTCCAGCATCTCACCGGGGAAGTCTTGGTCCCGGATCATCTCCAGCAGTCGCAATCCAACGATCGCCTGGACACGGCGGGCGGGGGTGGAGTTTGTCACTCGCTCGCGGGCTTGAGGGGGGAGCATCTACTGCAATCTCACAGGGGCCAGGGATTACTGCAACGGAACGCGAATCCGCCGCCCTGCTTCATCTTTGTTAAGATTTCTGCATCGCACCAAATTGAGAGTGACACCATCGGGTGGGAGGTGTGTGTAGGTGAGGTCGGTCCGCGGCGCTCGATGTCGAGGATCGCGCTGTTGAGCGGGGCGAGTGCAGAAATCTCTCGTGGCCCACCCTGGGGGGGCTGGTTCTTCGTGCCATTGAGAGTGTCTGCCTCCCCCGCTTTTGCGTGCAGGAACCATGGCCCCGTACCGCGCCGTATGTGCTTGCGTTAGGGTTCCGGGCATGAAGCGTTATGCTGCGTTCGACCCCCCGGAATACATCGACTGGAGCCCTGACCCGGCGCTCGTCGGCGCGTTTGCCGACCTTTTGCAAGCCGACCCCGAAAGGGGCCGGATCGTGGAGGAGATCAGCCGAGCGGACCTACTGTCGTTGTACCGTGATCTCCTGCGGACCCGACTTCACGACATCGGGCTCAAGCGGTGGGTCAGAACAGGCATCATCACCAAGGCCTGGCTCGGGACGGGTGAAGAGGCCGCCACCGTCGGCGCCGTTGCCGCGCTGGATCCTGCGAGGGATGTCGTTAGTCCCATGATCCGTAACGCGGGAGCCCTGCACATGATGGGGATGCCGCTGGCGGATATGTACCGCGGATACCTGTCGACTTCTGACTCCCCGAGTCGCGGCCGCGACCTGCACATCGGCGACCTGAAGAACGGCATCATCCAGCCCATAAGTCACATGGGGACCAGCGTTACGATCGTTGCAGGGGTCGCGCTCGCAGCGGTCAATCGCGGCGAGGACAGGGTTGCCCTCACGTGGGTCGGCGACGGAGCCACCAAGACGGCAGCGTGCCACGAAGGCATGAACTTCGCTGCCGTGCAGAACCTCCCGGTCGTCTTCGTAATTCAGAACAATCAGGTCGCACTCGGGACGCGTGTCGAACAGCACGGCGCGGGCAACCTCCGCGATTGGCCCGCGATGTACGGGATCGAACACTGGATCTGCGACGGCAACAACGTGCTCGACGTGTTCGCCGCCACGCAGATCGCTGTGGAGAGGTGCCGCGCGGGCAACGGGCCGGCCGCGATCGTCGCCGAGACGTTCCGTATGGGCGGACACGCGACCCACGACGAAAGGGAAGCGAGGGACACGTTCGCTCCCGAGTTGTTCGCCGCCTGGGGTAGTAGAGATCCCGTCGGCCTCTTCGAGGCTTACCTTGAAGGACGGGGTTTCGCTCCTGGGGAACTGCAGGCGGTGGAAGCCGAGGTGACGGAGGAGGTCGAGCGGGCCGCAACCGAGGCGCTCGCGTCACGCGACCGGATTCCGGCCCCGGAGAAGGCCCTCTATGAAGGCTTTTCGGAAGGCGGAGTCCTGGTTGGCCTGGAAAACAGACCGATCTAGCGTATCTTCATGTAGAAATGAGAATGATTCTCGACTAGCAACTGCGGGGCCTCCGCGCCGCTCAGATCACGATGGTAAAAGCCAACCCAAAACAGCTCGCTGAACTCCTGCCGGCGGCACCGCTGGAGGATCTCACCGACGAACAACTCGTTACCGCGCACTTGGACGGGCTTCCAGGCGCGTTCCAACACCTATACGATCGCTATCGGGACCGCCTCATCTACTTCGTGACGCGCAAGACCGGGGATTCGGACCGGGCTCAGGACCTGGTGCAGGAAGCCTTCATTCGAGTGACCCGGCACCTGCATCGGTTCGACACGTCGAAGAAGTTCTCGACCTGGGTGTATACGATCGCGAGCAACCTCTCCAAGAACGAACTGCGCAATCGTTCGCGAAGCCCACTGGTGCTCTTCCAGAGGCTCACCAACAACTGGGACGACGACCACCGGCCGCTGCAGTTCGAGGACTATTCGATGCGCCCGGACGACCTCTTCCGGAAGCGGTTCTTGCGCACACTCGTCGAGGACACCGTAAGAGAACTGCCCGAGCACCACCGCCTGGTCTTCCGCCTTCGGGAGTTGGAAGGAAAGAGTTATGAGGAAATCTCCGAGATCACGGGAGTGAACCTCGGAACGGTAAAGAGCCGCCTGCACCGCGCGCGGAATTCCTTCGCCCAGCGCATCGAGCCGTTCCTCAACTGAAGCGCTCCCACCAGACAGGGCCATGTTCGAAGACCTGAGAGCCGCATTTCGAGAAGCCATCGACAGCTTCAACGAAGAGCTCAACCGGGACCAGGTTCCTGAAACCGTCGATCGCCTGATCGGAGGCATGGTCGACGAAATCACCGACGTGAAGACACAGATCGGCGACCTCGAGAACCAGATCAAGAAGGCCCTGGCTGCGGCGGACAGAGAAAAGGCCGAGGCGGCCACCTGTCGGCGGCGTGAAAAGATGGCCCTGGAGATCGGCGATGCCGAAACGGCGGGGGTGGCCGCGCAGTTCGCGGAAAAGCACGAGGAACACCAACAGGTCCTCGAGCAGAAGGCCAAAGCGCTCAAGGCCGAGCTCGACTTCCGTCGCGAGGAAGCCCGGCAGATGATGGCGCAGGTGAAAGAGGCTCGGGTCAAGCGGGATTCCCTGTCGGCGACATCCGGGCGCTCAGGCGCTCGTGAGTCGATATCAGCGGCGGACGACCTCTTCAGCGAGCTGGATCGCATGGCGGGGAAAATCGACGACGAGCGCTCCGCGGGAGAGGCGGCAGAAGCGTTCTCAGACCTCGACCTGGGTCCAGAGCCGTCGAGGTACAGCATCGACATGGACGAGCCCCCGGCTCCCAACCCGGACTTCGATGCCCGCCTGGCAGAGCTCAAGCGTCGGATGGGCGAGGACTAGAAGGCTCGGCTACTCTACTTCGTCCGCTAAGTCCCGCAAGAACAGTAGCCCCGCGCATTCTCCCGCAAGGAAGAGAATGTCCTCCCGGGTCCGAGCGGTGAGCGCAGAAGTTCTCTGATCGCCTCCGTCCACCACGAGGTGCCAGATGCGGGTCCCCCGGACACCGAGAAAGACCGCGACACCCTCGCTTCCATGGTCGTGGAGCGCAGGTGGCTCCCCGTCCTCGGTCAGCGGAATCGCATCGGGGTTCACGAGCAAGCGGGCGGGGGCTGGACCCAGGTCCAGCACCAGGAAGGCATGGGGATCACCGTCGGAGTCCGCGTCGCGCCACACGATTGACCCACGTTCGCCTTGCGCCAGGTAGATCGTTCTCCACAGAGGCAGAGCAAAGCGCGACCGCTCGCCGTCCGCCCCCCACAGCGCGAAGGCTCCACGTGATGGCTTCTGCTCCGCCGGCTCACGGTTGAGATACTGGGTCAGGTCGATGATCTCATCGGTCATGAAGCAAGAAGGGGCGAGTGGCAGCGCCCGTCAACGACCTGAGGGGACCGTTGCCGAGGCACAGCGTACCGTGTGCAGGCGCCGTGAAGACTGGTCCGCCCGTGGGGCATCGGGTAGATTTGCGGGCCCGCGAAACACGCGAATACACCCACCCACGGGTCGGCAGCACGATATGCAGAACTGGATCGGCATCGCAATTTGGATCGTGATGGGGGCCACCATCGGCCTCACCATGAAAGCGCTCATCAAGAGACCCGAGGAAACGCCCGGAAACGCCGCGGTAATCGCGGTCCTGGGCTCTTTCGCGGCAGTCATCGGAGGCATGCTGGGGGTCGGTATCTTCCACCTGTACGAGCCCCTGGCCTTGAGCGCAGGCGGCATGGGCGGCGGTGCCGTCTTCGCTACGATGATGACCTTCGTGTACCGCTGGGGCATCCGCGGGCTCGTCTAATGTTGCTCGAGTTCGCTGCGGGGATCGCAACTCGAGCTCCATAAACAAGGGCGCCGGCCCCGCTACGGTGAGGCACCCGCCGTAGCGTTCGTTTTTGCAGAGAGGTGACCAAACCTCCCCGTCCGGAATTCGTGCCGGACGCCACGTTGGGGGAAAGCCGGCGTAGCAGGTCGATCACTCATCCACCCATCCGCCACCCACGTACATAAACGACGCATGGGAAAGGAAAAGCGTTGCAGTGTCTGATACCCTGACGTTCATCGAAGCGAATCTCGGACGCTTTCGGGAGGAGCTCTACGACTTCCTTCGCATCCCCTCGATCAGCGCGAAATCGGAGTTCGACGCAGAAACCGCACGGTCGGCTCAGTGGCTGGCCAAGCGAATGGCAGCGGCCGGACTCGAGGTGGAAGTGCTACCTACGGAGGGTCATCCGGTCGTCCTGGGTGAGTGGCGCGGAGCCGGTCCGGACGCGCCGACCGTGCTCATCTACGGGCACTACGATGTGCAACCACCCGAGCCGTTGCAGCTATGGACCTCGCCGCCATTCGAGCCGACCGAACGCGACGGCCGCATCTACGCGCGCGGCTCTGCCGATGACAAGGGGCAGCTCTATATGCACGTGAAGGCGCTGGAGGCCCACCTCGCCACGAGCGGTTCCCTGCCGGTCAACGTCGTGGTGCTCGCGGAAGGGGAAGAGGAGATCGGCTCGCCGAACCTCGTCCCGTTCGTCGACGCCAATGTGGAGCGTCTGGCGTGCGACGTGGTCGTCATCTCGGACACCGGCATGTTCGCCGAGGGATTGCCCTCCCTCCTCTTCTCGCTACGCGGGCTCGCGTACTTCGAGATCCACGTGCACGGCGCCCGCAGCGATCTGCACTCCGGGGAATTCGGTGGCGCCCTCAAGAACCCCGGTAACGTGCTGTCGCAGATCATCGCCTCCCTACACGACGACCAGGGGCGCATCGCGATACCGGGGTTTTACGACGACGTGCTCGAGTGGGACACGACTACTCGTGAGCAGATCGCGGCGCTCCCCCACTCGGACGAGGAATTCCGGGAGTCACTCGAACTCGGCGCATTGGCCGGCGAGCAAGGCTTCGGCACGCTCGAACGGCTGTGGATCCGTCCGACATGCGACGTCAACGGCTTGCTGTGTGGCTATACCGAGGAAGGCGCCAAGACCGTCCTCCCCAACCACGCGATGGCGAAGATCAGCTTCCGACTGGTTCCGCAGCAATCGGACGCAAGAGTGAAGGAGCTACTCGAGGCGCACCTGCGGGAGGTCACGCCAGCGGGCGTTACCGTGGAGCTGAAGGAACTGCACGGAGGGCGTCCCTGGAAGGCGAGCGTGGAGGGTCCATACTTCCAGGCCGCCGCCGAGGCACTCGAAGAGGCGTTCGGTACCAAGCCCGTACCCATGGGCGGCGGGGGTTCGATCCCGATCGTGGTGGAGTTCGAGGAGCGGCTGGACGCTCCTGCGCTGCTCGTCGGCTTTTCGCTCCCGGGGTGCAACCTGCACGCGCCGGACGAATGGCTATCGGTGGAGAACTTCGAGAAGGGCATCGGCTCGTTGGCGATCCTCTACGAGAAGCTCGGCGCCACCAGAGGCTAGCGGTTCGGCCTGGACTCAGCCTCCGCTGACCATAACGGCGGCCTTGAGCAGCGCACGGGCCTTGTTGAGGGTCTCCTCATACTCGAGCGCGGGGTCGGAGTCGGCGACGATGCCGGCACCTACTTGCACGTAGGCGTTCCCACCGGTCGCGACCAAGGTGCGGATCGTGATCGCGGTGTCCATGCTCATGCCACCGTAGTTGAAGTGGCCGACCGCGCCTCCGTACGGGCCGCGCCGCACGGGTTCCAGCTCGTCGATGATTTCCATGGCGCGCACCTTGGGCGCACCCGAAAGCGTTCCGGCCGGAAAACAAGCGCGGAATACGTCGATCGCCCCGAGCCCCTCACGCAACCTACCCTCGACCTGACTCACGATGTGCATCACGTGAGAGTACTTCTCAACGACCATCAAGTCTGGCACCCTGACGGACCCGTACTCGGCGACGCGGCCCACATCGTTGCGCCCCAAGTCCACCAGCATACGGTGCTCCGCCAGTTCTTTCTCGTCCTGGAGCAGATCTTCCGCCAATGCGCGCTCCTCCTCCTGCGTGCGACCACGGGGTCGGGTCCCCGCCAGGGGTCGAACCGTCACCATCGCGTCCTCGACCCTCACGAGCACCTCGGGGGACGAGCCGACGAGGCTCACGCCGTCCATCTCCAGGAAGTAGAGGTAGGGGGAGGGGTTCAAGCTGCGGAGCCCCCGATACAGATCGAAGGGGGTCGCCTCGAGGGAGATCCCGAGCCGCTGGCTGAGCACTACCTGGAACGCGTCACCGGCGCGGATGTACTCGCGGATGCGTTCGACCCCGGTCTCGAAGTCTTCTCGCGTCGAAGAACTCTCGAACGGGGGGTCCGCTTCGGGCTCGTCGGCCAGCGCGAGCGGCGCCGGCGCGACACGCGAAGCGAGCCGATCGATCACTTCGCCGGTCTTGGTCGATGCCTCTTGGTATCGAGCCCATAGCTCGTGCTCGGACAGATCACCGTCGACCGGCACCGCCGCAATCGCCATGGCTCGGCCACGGAGGTTGTCGATGGCGAGAACGACGTCCGTGAAGAGGAAGAGGCCGTCCGGGAGATCCAGGTCGTCCTCGGGCGCGTTCGGGAGGTGCTCGATCTCTCGCACTACATCATAGGAGAAGTACCCTACCGCCCCTCCCCAGAAGCGGGGCAGGCCGGGTACGTCGGCAGGGACGCGCGCGCGCAGGCGGTCATTCAAGTCGTCCAGTGGGTCATCAACATCGACCGCGCTCCAACCACTGCCGGGCGTCCACCAGGAAACCGCTCCGCGATGGAGCCTCCAAGCCCCGGCCGGACGGGTTCCCAGGAACGAGTATCGAGCCCATTGTTCCCCGCCTACGACAGACTCGAGCAGAAACCCGAACGGCGGCTCGACCAGCTTCGAGTAGGCGGTCACGGCCGTGTCGACGTCGAACAGGAACTCGCGCCAGACGGGCACCAAGGCGGCCACGCTGGCGAGGGCCTTGAATCGATCGAATGAGGGAAGGATCTGCATGAGCGAACCAATGTCCCCACATGCGCCGACAGCGTCAACGGCCCTCTTGGCCGTCGATACCGGTGGCACCTTTACGGACCTGGTGCTACTCCGCGAGGGCAGGATCGAGACTCTAAAGGTGTTCTCGACGCCCGGCGACCCGGCGCAGGCTGTACTCGACGGCATCGCCGAGATCCTGGGGGCGGACGAGCCGTTCGCGCTTCTGCACGGGTCCACCGTCGCGACCAACGCCCTTCTCGAACGACGTGGATCCAAGGTCGTGCTCGTCACCAATCGGGGCTTCGAGGACGTGATCGAGATCGGGCGCCAGAACCGGCCACAGCTCTATGCCCTGGTCGGCCACCGCCTGCCACCGCTAGTCGAGCGAGACGATCGCCTGGGAATCGCAGGCCGCTTGGGCCCACGCGGTGAGGTGATCGAAGCGCTCGACGAATCGGAACTCGGCGGCCTGACCGATCTCATCGTCGGGAAGGGAGCCGAAGCCGTGGCGATTTCTCTGCTTCACTCATACGCCAACCCGGACCATGAGGAGGCCGTGGCCCGCGCGGTCGAGGCCACCGGACTCCCCGTCTCGGTCTCGTCCCGTCTGGTTCCGGAGTTTCGCGAGTACGAACGCACGTCCACCACCGTGGTGAACGCTTTCGTCGCTCCGGTCATGGACCGATACCTGGGCCGCTTGTCCCGCGAAGCAGGCGCCGACAGGGTGACGATCATGGGCTCGAACGGGGGAGCGCTTCCCGTGGAGCGAGCCCGCAGGGAGCCGGTGCACACCGTCCTGTCCGGACCCGCGGGGGGAGTCGTGGGCGCGCTCACGTGGGCCCGCCGCTCGGGCCACGAGCGTGTGATCTCATTCGACATGGGTGGCACCTCCACAGATGTGTCCCTATGCCCAGGCAAGCCGCTCCGGACACGGGAGTTCGAGATCGCCGGACAGCCGACCGCGATCCCTGTGCTGGACATACACACGGTCGGAGCAGGCGGCGGATCGCTCGCCCGGGTCGATGCCGGCGGCGCGCTCCGCGTCGGCCCCCAGAGCGCGGGCGCCCAGCCCGGGCCCATCTGCTATGGTCGCGGCGGCTCCGGCGTCACCGTAACCGACGCCCATGTTTGGCTCGGCCGGCTACCGGCAGACGCGTTCCTGGGGGGCGGGACGGCGCTGGACCGGGAAGCGATCCGGCGTCCGCTGGAGGCGATCGCCGCCCGGCTGGGCACCGACATGGAGGAAGCCGCCGAAGGAATCCTGGAGGTCGCCGACACCGCGATGGAACGGGCACTGAGGGTGATATCGGTCGAACGCGGCTACGACCCTGCGGAATTCGC
The DNA here is from genome assembly GCA_036338615.1 of Gemmatimonadota bacterium. Classification (GTDB taxonomy): domain Bacteria; phylum Gemmatimonadota; class Gemmatimonadetes; order Longimicrobiales; family Gaopeijiaceae; genus UBA1138. The sequence continues at coordinate 24,874 of JAYZBT010000041.1, read as the reverse complement.
CGTCGTGGCGTTCGGCGGCGCAGGAGGTCTCCATGTAGCCGAGCTGACCCACCGGCTAGGAGCCGTCAAGGCCATCGTGCCTCCGGACCCGGGGTTACTCTCCGCGTACGGAATGCTTGCTTCTCCAGTAAGCCGTGAAACGTCGCGAACGGTGCTGCTCTCCACGGACGACGTGGAAACGCAGTCGGCGATAGACGCCACCCTAACGGAGCTCGAGCGTCGGGCTCGCTCAGAAATGCTGGACGAGGGCGCCGACGACGCCGACCTCACAGTCGAGCTTTGGGTGGACGCCAGGTACGTCGGACAGAGCTTCGAACTCAGAGTGCCTGCCCACGAGTGGACCCGCCACTTTCATGAAGCGCACGAAGAGCGGTACGGACATCGGCGGGAGGCCGCGGCGGTCGAGGCCGTCACGCTGCGGGCAATGGTTACAGCTCCACCTCCTTCCGTACATGTTTCCACGCTGCCCCCTGCCGGCCGTGCTATCGCGAGCGAACCGACCCCGGTCACATACCTTGGGGAGCGACTCGGGGCTTCTCGGGTGTGGAGGCACGACCTCGAAAACGGCCACGAGTTCGTCGGACCATTCGTGGTTCAGGAATACAGCGGCACAACGTGGATCCCACCGGGATGGCACGTCCAGGTGGACGCTTGGGGGTGTTTACACCTCACGCCTCCAGCGTAGCCCGGGTTATGTTTTGGGCTCCGTGCACGCAGACGGGGGCAGTCGCGACCCATTAGCAAGAAGAGCAAGAAGCGTAGAAAGAAGTGGCAGTACGTAGCGGCAGGAAGCTTTCGCCCGAAGTCGTGAGTGACGGCATGAGTAGAGAGACAGCCCAGGTGAAGTCAGCACGCGACTCGGAGCGTACCGACGTTGAGCCGAACCCGCCGTACTGGGCCGCCAGCCTCGCGGGTCTCCTGGTATTCGGCCTGTACGCGCTGACCCTCTCACGCACCACAGCGTTCTGGGATACGAGCGAATACATCGCTACCGGGCACATCCTCGGTATCCCGCATCAGCCTGGAAACCCGCTCTTCGTCGTGCTCTCCCGCGCATGGTCCGTGCTGCTGGCTCCCTTGGGAGTGCCCGTAGCCATACGCTTCAACCTGTTCAGCGCACTCATGAGTGCGGGTGCGCACGCGATGTGGTTCCTGGTCGTGCACCACATCCTGTGCTTTTTCTCGGAAGATCGCCGCTTCAGGCTCGTCGGCGCTTCAGCGGCGGTTCTCGTCAGCGCCACGGCGTTCACGGTCTGGAACCAGTCCAACGTGAACGAGAAAGTGTACACGGTCTCGCTGCTGACAATCGCCGTTTTGTCGTGGTTGGCGTTCCGGTGGCAGGAGCGCCTCGCGAAGGGAAAAGACGACAACCTGCTCGTCCTGATGGCCTTCCTACTCGCCTTGAGCGTCGGCAATCACCTGATGGCGTTCTTGGCGGCGCCGGCGATCGGGCTCTTCATACTCTTCGTGCGCCCTCAGACGCTCCTCAACTGGCGGCTGTACGCCGCCGGAATCGCGGCCGTCGTACTCGGGCTCTCGATTCATCTTTTCCTGCCGATTCGCGCCGCTTTGGACCCCGTCATCAACGAGGCCGCTCCGACCTGTGAGAACATCGGCTCGGCACTCCTCGCGGTCGTCACCTACGGAAGGGACGGTTGCGAACTCCTGGCCGAAGCGCTCAAGCGCAGCCAGTACGAGAAGCCCGGGCTACTGCCTCGCCTCGCACCTCTCTGGTCCCAGGCGGTCAACTACCTGCAGTACTTCGACTGGCAATGGGCTCGCTCGCTGAACGGGAACTCCACGGTTTTCGCCAACTCGCGCCTTCCGTTTACGATGCTCTTTACGGGCCTGGGCGTCTGGGGCGCGATCGAGCACGCCCGCCGCGACCGGGCGAGCTTCGTATTCATCGGCACGCTCTTCGCCACGCTGTCGTTCGGGCTCCTCTTCTACATGAATTTCAAGTACGGCTTCTCGTTGCAGGCTCCGGTCCAGGATCGCCTCCTTCACGAAGTCCGCGAACGCGACTACTTCTTCACGGTGGGCTTTTCGGTCTGGGGACTTTGGGCCGGCATCGGCATTGCCACGCTCTGGCGCGAAGCAGCCCGCGAGATGGGCGTCGGACTCACCAAGGCGAGCCCGATCCTGGGGCTCGCGCTGATCCCCCTCGTTCTGAACTTCTCCTGGGCGAGCCGGGCCGACGACTACGCGGCGCGCGACTGGGCCCACAACCTGCTGATGAGCGTAGAGCCGTACGGGGTGCTGTTCACGAACGGAGACAACGACACCTTCCCGCTCTGGTACCTGCAGGAGGTCGAGGGTATTCGGCGAGACGTCACGGTCATCGTGACTTCCTACCTCAATACCGACTGGTACACGGGCCAGCTCAAGCGCCTCACCCAGCCCTGTCCGCCGGGGGTCGACCCGTCCTCGGACTGGACCCGCATCCAGTGCCAGCGGCCGTATACATCGGAGAATACCGACGCGGCATACGTTGCGGACGCGAGCCAAGCCTCTGGCAAGATCCCGCTCTTGCTCGACGCCCCCATCCGGGTTCCGACCAAGTCCATCATGCCGCTGTCCGACGAGGACATTGGCAGGGTGGCGCGCTCGGTTCAGCCGGTCACCGAGGACAGCCAGGTTCAGATGGGGAACGTGATCGCGAGCCTGCCCGGCGGGTCGTACTTGATGCCCTGGCAGCAGTTCGCGCTGACGTTGATCATCTCGGCCATTGGCGAACGCCCCATCTACTTCGCATCGAGCGGCAACGCGGCGACGTCCCTCGGAGTGAACCGCTACCTCGTACGGCAAGGGCTCGCGTTCCGGTTACACAACGGCCCACTCGAACAGCAGGCGCCGGACGGAGTCATGCAGATGAATCCGACGGCCTACTCGAACATCATCGGCGGATGGGTGGACCTTCCGAGGACGCACACCCTGCTCGAGCAGGTCTTTGTGCACCGCACCGGGCTACCCGACGAATGGACGCACTGGCCCGACCTGGCCACGATCGGGATTCCGAACTACTACGCCTGGGGCTATCTGGCGCTGGCGCAGGCGGCGGTCCAGAACGCCGACGAGGAGGCGCTCCAGAAGTACCAGGAGCGCGCAGAAGCCTGGACCCTGCTCGGCACGTAGCCGAGCCTACATCTCTACGACCAGTCCCCGCCCGTCGACATCCGCCACGGAGAGCACGCGGGCGGCCACCGCGACGTCCTGGACGGCGTTGCCGACCGACTTGAAGAAGGTGATCTCGTCGCGGGAAGTCCTGCCCTCGACGCGCCCCAACACGACGTCGCCGATCTCGCCGACCATGACGTCTTCGCTCACGACGCCTTCGAGGATCGGGGCGATGAGATCTCCGGCTTCCTCCATGACCGCCTCGCGCTGATCGACGATGACGCGAGCACGGGTGACGAGGGCCACATCGACCTCCCGCATCTCGGGCGTATAGGAACCGACACCCGTGACGTGCGTGCCAGGCTCGACCCGCGAGCCATCGAAGACCGGAGTGGAGCTATTGGTCGCGGCCACGATGACATCCGCTCCCTCGATCGCGACGCCGGGATCATCGACCCGCGCCGCGACCACACCCGTGAGCTCGGCTACCAGGCGATCCGCAGAATCCCCGCTGGACGAAACCACGCGCACCTCCCTGATGTCGCGCACGCACCGGAGAGCCTCCAGTTGCGTCCGCGCCTGTACGCCGGCCCCGAAGAGCGCCACCGTGTGCGCGTCTTCCCGCGCCATCAAATCCGCCGCGAGTCCACCGACGGCGCCCGTGCGAAGCGCCGTGAGCCACGTGCCGTCCATGAGCGCAATCGGTCGGCCGGTCGTGACATCGAGCATCAGCACCACCCCGTGAATGACGGGAATGCCCCGGGTGGCATTGCCAGGGTTCACCGAGACCACCTTCGCTCCGGCGTGCCCCGCCTGCTTCAGATGGGCGGGCATGAAGAGGCTGACTCCGTGCGGGGTCTCCAGGCCGAGGCGAATCGGCACGGTCGCCTGATCGGAGGAGAGAGCGGCAAACGCCTCGCGCAACGCATCGATGGCTGTCGGCATGTCCACGCAGGCTCGGACATCGTCAGCGGTCAGGATTCTGATTTGCATGGCTTTGCTTCGCATGGCCTTGTATGAAGATGCAGGACGACGCGCACATACTATCCACCGGAGGCGCGAGCCGCTCGTGACAAAAAGCTCCTCACCTGTGAAAGCACCGCCGGGCACGGTTCTCGTCGTCGGCGGCGGTGTATTCGGCGTCTCGGCCGCACTCGAGTTGAAGCGGCGTGGCTGGAGCGTCAGGGTGCTCGACCCTGGTCCCGTTCCACACCCGGGTGCCGCCTCGACGGACGTGAGCAAAGTCGTGCGCATGGACTACGGAGACGATCGCTTCTATCACGAGCTGGGGGAACTCGCCCTGGACGGCTGGGACCGTTGGAATCGAGACTGGCCGAGGCCGCTCTACCACGAGGACGGCTTCCTGATTCTGGCGCCCAGCCTCATGGCCGCCGGGGGGTACGAGCACGACAGCTACGAGGTTCTGAAGTCCCGAGGATTCACGCCGGCCCGTCTGGACGAGTCCCACAGGACGCTTCGCTACCCCGAGTGGGACATGACGCGGTACCCCGATGGCTACTTCAACCCGAGGGCAGGATGGGCGGAGAGTGGGGCGGTCGTCGAGCGCCTCGCAGAGCTTTGCCTAAATGCAGGGGTTACGTTCTCAGTCGGGGCGCTTGAGGAGTTGATGTCGGAGGGGTCCGTGGTCCGCGGCGTCGTTACGACAGAGGGCCATCGCATCGAAGCCGACCGCGTCGTGGTCGCCACCGGAGCCTGGACACCCACGTTACTGCCATGGCTCACGGACGTGCTCCGATCGACAGGTCACCCCGTGCTCCACTTCCAGGTCGACGATCCGGACGCATACCGCGGAGACGGTTTCCCTCCGTGGGCTGCGGACATCTCGGGTAGCGGCTGGTACGGCTTTCCGGCGCTGCCCAACGGCCGCGTGAAGGTGGCGCATCACGGAATGAGGCCCCCGGTGCATCCGGATGCCCGTGGGGCCGTCTCCGAAGATCACGAGGCGCGGACCCGAGCTTTTCTTCGTCAGTCGATCCCGCGGTTGGCGGAGGCTCCGATCGTTCATCGCCGGATATGCATGTACTGCGACAGCTACGATGGTGACTTGTTCATCGCCGAGGACCCCGCGCGTGAAGGCCTGGTGGTCGCGAGCGGCGGTAGCGGTCACGCATTCAAGTTCGCCCCGGTCCTCGGCGCCATCGTCGCCGATGTCCTGGAGGAGCGTGACAACCGGTTCGCCTCGCGCTTTGCCTGGCGGCGCTTAGGGCGGGTCAAGACCGAGCAGGCCCGCTACACCGGCGCCTGACCCCGGCATTCGGCACCCGTCGGAGGGCGGCCGCGAGTCGGAACTCGTCATCGTGGCTTTAAAAGGCCCGGGTACGATCGGCATCCTCCGACAGCCTTCCCGATAGGAGTCCGACTTGAGTAGCTACCACCGCTGTTCCAGGTGCGCCACGGATAACATGATGGACGGTGCGTTTTTCGCCGACTCCGGCGGCCAACGCATCGTCGTGGGCCTCGACAGACAGTGGGCCTCTCGGCCGTACCGCGAGCACGCAAGTTCACGCACGGGTCTGTGGCTCATGCGGATTCGTCGAACTGTACGCCAACCAGCCCGCTGAACTCTACGAAGTCTACTGCCAGGCCGAGGCCCGGGCCCACTGAGGAACGATCAGTAGCTCGGACGTGACACCGTCATATTGTCCAAGAACAGCCTGTCCCGCGACGACAGCGCGTGGATGCCGTCCGCGTCCACAATCACGAGCAGGCGGTGTACCTCCTCCTGATTCAGCGGATGCAAGCCTGGCAGCGTGATGCCGCCCCAGCGCTCGCGGTCTACCTGGTTCCGCACGCCCCCAGAGGAATAGCTGGAGTTGGGGCGCTCGACGCGCCGGGCCGCCGCGATCTTCTTCGCGCGCCAATGCCGGTACCAGATCCGTAGAACGATGCCGCTGACGGCCAGAGCCGCCCCGGCTTGAAGCCAAATTGCCATCACGAATACCGATTGAATCCACCACTCGGGGAGGTCTGCGACCGCCCCGCATCCACATATCCCATGACGAGAGCTAGATCCGAAAGGTTGCAGTTCCCGGAGCAGGCCTGACGGGAGCCCGCAGCGATGTCTTCGCGGGACCCGCAGCGGCCGGCCGTAGCGCTGGTCCAACCCCCGACGCCTCATTACGAACCTCCAATATACAGTCGAACAACTCTGGGCGAGCATCTACGGCTTCCCCGCTGCTGAAGAGAATCACGCGCGGGATGTCATTCAGCAGCTCTCTGGTGAGCACCAGCGTGCGGTTTCGCGCTTCGACATCGAGTCGGTCGAAGGGCTGCTCGAGCACGAGAGAACCGAGCAGTTCGCCTCCAGCCGCCACCAGTGATGCGGCCGCGAGGCGTACCGCTACGCGGGCTGTCGCGAGGTCTTCTTCGGAGACCGGAGTGAGCACGTCCCGGTCCCCGTTCAGGACCGCTCGCCCCTCGACCAGCGAGACGGTGAGGACCCGCCCCCCGGAAATCCTGCACAGGAAGCGCGATGCCCGATCGAGCAGCAGGTCGGTGGCCCGTGCAGCGCGCGCTGCACGCACCCTGCGGAGTGCGTCCACGACCACGGTCGGCGCCGCCCCGCCTCCGCGAGCAGCCCGCGCGCCGTCGTCCCGTCCGCTTCCCTCGCCGAGCCGTGCGCGAAGCAGTTCGACTCGCTCGGCCCCGGCCTCGAGCGCGGCGTGGAAGCGCAGCGACTTCCCCTCCAGCTCCTGCAGATGAGGCTGTTTGGGCTCGAGTTGTTCCCAGCGACTCTTCCACCAACTTCCGTCCTGCACGACGGACTCCCACTCCTCAGTCAGTTCGGTAAGCACGTCCTGGTAGTGACTCTCCAGCACGCGACCGCAGGTCGGACACGGAGCGTCCGGTCCCGCCTCTTCCATCTTCTTCACACGGGCGCGCACCTCACGCGCACGATCACGGTACGCGTTGAGGGTCGTCTCGGCGTCCTGTCGTTCCCGCAGCCACCCCATGGTCGCGACCTCTAGATCTCCATCGACCTCTACGACATCGGCCCTGAGCTCACGGAGGGCCTCCTCGGCGGAGCGGAACTCCGCCGCGACTTGCTCCGGGTCCACCCGCAGCGCTCGGCGCTCTCGTCGATCCACGCGTGCGGTGGACTTCATCGACGCAGTCGTGTCGACCACGGCGTCCTCGCCGGCGCGCCGCAGTGCGGCGTCCACGGTCGCGAGTCCGCGGCTGGCAGCGACGGCGTCCACCGCCAGTCGGATGCTCTCGTCCAGAGTTTCGGCCCCACGTCCGCTCCAGAGGCGTTGTAGCGGTCGCTGCGAGTGCTCGCCCTGGACCTGATAGTCAGGGGTCCCGTCTCCGGCCTCCCGTATCAGCAAATCGGCAACCGCCTGGCGCGCTCGGCCATCACCTCCGATTACGCCCGTGAGGCCCCTGGCAAGAGATGTGCTGACTCGTCCGACTCCATCGACGTAGCCATCGAGGGAGTCGAGCGACCCGATGGGCTCACGCGGCAGGGAACTCACGAGTTCGTTGGGCACCAGGTCCGCGATTACCTGGCGGGCGTCATCATCGAGCAGGCCGTCCCTCTCCAGTTCACCATGCAACGCGTCGCGCAAAAGGCCTGGCGCGTCGGTCGGCAGCCAAACCGCCGAAGGCACGCGCGGCTCCTTTCCGGCCTCGACCGCGAGATAAAGCGCCCGCTGTCGCAACTCGGCGAGATCCTCTCCCTGCAGGGCCAGCAGGTCTTCGGGAGACGCCCCCTCCAAGCACAGACGCACGATCTTGCCGTCGATGCCGCCCGGGACCTCCCCGGTCACCTCGCGGACGCGACGCCTCAGTCGCTCCGCGTCCCCCGTGACCACCTTGATGGGAGCGAGCGCGACGACTGGTCGGCCGGGAATGGCATGGAACGCGACCTCTTCTCGCTCCAGGTCGATGGTCAGGAAGCCCTTCTCGTCGGCGGCTTCATCCCAGGGATCGAGGGCGACGCGTTCCAATGAGCCCGGATATCGAGCGTTCGGACTCACCTTGCGGCGCCGATGATCTCCTCCCAGAGCGATGTAGTCCCAATCGACCGAATCGATGTGGACACCCCCGCCACCGGTCGCGTCCGTGGTGCCATGAAACACGAGGAGATTCCAGCGCATCCGCGGGTCGGGTTCCGGAAGAGCGGCGGGCTGCCGGACCGCCGCCCTATAGGGAACGAGACAGGCGTGCAGGTCGAGTCGTTCCATGACGATCGAGCGCGTGAGGCCAGTGGCGGCTTCGACGTTGGGGAAGGTGTCGAGCACCGCGAGCGCGCCCGGGTCGGCCGGCCGGCGCGGCGTGTCTCTGGGGCCCGCGACCATCAGCACCGGCGTCTCCGGCAGCGAAGCGCGAAGCGCCTCCAGCCCTCTCGCGAGCGCCACCACCGCGCCCGGTGGTGGGTCCGGACGGTCGAACACGTCCCCGGCCACGACCACGACATCGGGCGCGATGCGCACCAATTCCTGAACCCCTCGTTCGAACGCCGCCGCGACGTCGCGCTCTCGCATGTTCGCGCCTCGCTCCACGCGTCCGTATGCGCGAAAGCCGAGGTGTAGGTCAGAGAGGTGCGCGACGATCACCTGTCTTCCGTCCCTCCATTTCGCGCCTGGAATCCCTCGATCAGATCGGTCGCAGGCAACTCGGGTCCGGTCAGGAGCACAACCTCCCTCTCGCCATTCTCGCTGGCGCGCGCCAACGTCATTGTCGACCATCCCTCTACCGCAGCGGAACGGGGGTCGGCTGTCGGTCCCCATGCCAGAACACCCGCAGCCGAGACTCGCTGCGCCAACGCCGCCCTCGCGCGACGCGAAAGTCCGCTTGCACCGCCCAGCGGGACCAGAGCCGCTCCGTCCACCACGATCAGGTCGAAGCTTCCGGTCAGCTCTTCGACGAGGTCGTCGAGGTTTCCGACCGCGACCGAAGACCGCTCCATCTCGCCGACGCCCAGCCCGGTTTCGAAGTGCTGGCTTCCCATCTCCACCACGGCATCGTGACGCTCGAGGACCTGCACCGAGCCGGTCGGGTGTTCTCTCACCACCGTGCGTGGCAGCGGCGACGCACCGCCGCCCACGACAAGAACCCGCCACGGCGCCTCGGGCGAAGGCATGAGCCCGCGAGCCACCGCCACGTCCCAGGGAACCACTGCCAGCTCGCCCTGCAGTCTGATCGCCCGGCGTACGTATTCGCCCTCGAACAAGAGGCGCGAAGCCACGCCTTCCGCCGACATACGCCGGTCCTCGACTCGCACCCGCCCGCCGGCTGTGGAGCCCTTCGCCCTCACGTCGATCTGGAGGCGAGCACTGAGCACGGCCCCGTACACCATACCGCCGAAGGAGAGTAGACCGAGGCTCCCAATGAGTAGCGAAGAGGGTACGGGAGACCTTGCCAGCATGAGTCCCGTGACGGCAAACCCGATCGCGGCGCCCATGGCCGCCGCGGCGCTGGGACCGGGCCTGGGTCCCCTACCATCGGTCGCGGCGACCGTCGCCATACCGCCCAGCACCGTTCCGCATGTGTATAGGGGGAGCGCCGCCATGATGGCGAGGCCGAACCCCTGGCCGATGGCGGTCTCGCCCAACTCGAGCAACACGGTCCATGAGGTCCCGTAGAGGGCCGCGAACAAGAACGCGACGAGACAGAGCACCCAGCGTCGGCGCAAGCGGTCCACGAGATTCGGTCCGGGGCCGGGTGCGCTCCAGAGGCCTGCAGCGAGAGCGGCCACCTCCACGACCAGGACGGTACTGAGCGACCGCATTAGGCCCTCGCTGGCGTACAACAACATGCCCACGGCGACCTCGGCCGCGATCGCCAATGCGGCTCCGACGAGCAACGGCGGCATCCAGGCGGCCTGATGGCGCAGGCTACTCACTTCGCCACCTTCCGGTAGTCACCCGCGAAGAAGAGTAGTGCCGCTCGGCCGGAGGCACCCGACGTACGCACACGCCCCAGAACGATTGAATGATCTCCAGCTGGCATCACCTCGGTCGTCTCGCACTCCAACCAAGCGGCCGCCCCATCGAGAACGGGGCTCCCGTCCGGCGCCGTATGCCACGCGAAATGCTCGAAACGCGTCTCCACAGGGCCGGTGGCGAACCGTTTGGCCGCCACCGCCTGATCGTCGGCCAACACGCTGACGGCGAAGACCTCCGCGGAGACCAGCCGATCGTGCGACGCCGCCCCTCTGTCGATACAGACCAAGATGAGAGGAGGGTCCAGAGATACCGACGTGAAGGAGTTCACGGTGACCCCCCATATCGAAGCCGCGCCGGTCCGGGCGGAGACCACCGTGACCCCGGTTGGGAACCGCGCCATGACTTCCCTGAACTGCCCCGAATCCCGTTGATTCATGCGCACCTGGAGGGCTACTTGAAGAGGACCGCATGAACATACAAGCCAGCGGGTTTCGGTGGCACGGCCTACCGGACGAGCGGCGACCCAGCGCCGGCGCCCACCGTCCGCTCAGCTTGCCCCATCAGCTTGCCCCCAGAGGGGCCGCCACTAGCTTTCGAGGCTCCCAAACGTCCCTGAACCGAATGCCTCATGCTTAGGAACCTCGTCGCGCTCGCGGTGATCACGGCCGTGACCGCCGGCTGCGACAATGTGGAATGGGTCGGGCTCGATGTGCACCTGACGCCCCCCCGGCCGAAGGATGAGTTGGTCACCGACCTCCCGGGTCTCGCGGCCGCCCTGGCAACGGAAGAGGAGCCCCTGCCCCCGCTCCCGGACGGGCCGGTCCTGCTCGCGGGAACTCGGAGCGGCTCAGAGGCGACTCTAACGGTCGTTGGCGAGGTTCAGGGCGACGCGCTCGGGGCCTTCGCGAGCGAAAGTGAGGTTCCGGGTCACCGCGACCACTTCACTGCCGAGCTGCTCGCGCCGGGCTCCGAGTGGGTGCTCTTCGCGGAGGGCGTGCGAGTCGGCCGCATGACCGCTACGGCTGCGGGCTTAGACGAAGACTTCTGCGTGCCACGGCCCACCATCTCGGGCACCGTCGAGTTGGTCCCGAACGCCGCCGCGTCGCAGCGCTTTCTGGCTCTGCCCGCGAGCGCGGTATCCGATCGGACCTACGACCCCTACCAGGCCCACCGCCACGACTACGACCAGCGAGTGGGCTCGTTGAGCCTCGCCGGGACCGCGATGCGCCGCCTCGGCGCCGCATATCCCCCCGACGGGGTCCTCGCCATACGTCAGGACATCCAAGCGTTCCAGTTGGCGGGCACGAGCGCCGAGGCGATCGCGGCGACGTTCATGTATCGGGATCAGCTCATGATGTCTCAGCCAGACAGCGGAGCGTACTCCCTCTTCGTTATGGGTCACGAGGCTGAGCAGGAGGCGGAGGACGGCTACGAGGCCTCATACGTCTGGTACCGTGCGTCCGACGACGATCCAAAGGGCGCGCCGCGCTTTTTCGACCACTTGGACTGGGACGGTGACGGGAACGAAGAGATTTTGCTCGATGTCTTCGGCGCTCGGAGTCGCTGGTTCGCGGGGCTCGCCCAGCGAAGCGGGACCTGGGTCCGCACCTCCGAGGACCCCTGCGGGCGATCCGCCGCCCCTGGCGGCTGATGCATCGCGGAGGACACAGCAGGCAAAGCAGCTCTTCCTGCTGGACCCTGGTCGCAATCGGCTTACTCACCGCCGGCTGTACGTCCGACGCACCCCCCGAACAGAACCTTCCTGGAAACATCGCGGTCATCGATGCCTCGGGCAGGCCGCACGTGCTGGCTGCGCCCGCCACCCGGGTGATTTCACTGGTCCCGTCGGCCACCGAGACCCTCCGGGCAATGGGCGTGGACTCCGTCCTGGTCGGGCGCACCGATTTCGACGGTCAGGAGTGGCTCGCGCACCTCCCGTCGGTCGGGGGCGGCTTGGAGCCGAGCCTCGAGGAGATCGTCGCACTGCGCCCCGACCTGGTGATCCGCTTCCACGGTGAACAAGACTCGCGGACGCCCGGACGGCTCGACGATCTGGGCATCGCGCACATCACCGTGCGGCCGGACCGACTTCAGGACGTGTACGCCAGCGTGCTCTTGTTGGGACGCGTCACAGGCAGCGATGCCGCGGCGGACGCGCTCGTCCTGGAACTCGAGGCGGGCCTCGCCGACGTGGCCACTCGAGTCTCGGCGCTCACGCGCCGGCGGTTTGCCTATGTGCTCGGTGGCACCCCCCCCTGGGTCGCGGGTCCGGACACCTACATCGACGAGATCCTACGACTCGTGGGCGGGGTCAACGTGTTCGCGGACCTCGAAATGCTATACTCCGCCGTGAGCCTGGAGGAGTTTCTCGCGAGGGACATCGACGTCGTCCTGGTGAGCGACGCCTCCCAGTTCGACGCGTCACTCACCCCCGGAGCCCGCATCGTCGAAATCGGCTCGGCACTCGAGATTCCTGGCCCCGGCATGGTCGACGCCGCGTGGCGCGCGGCGGAGTTGCTGCACGGCACAGCATTGCGATGAACCGGCTCACGTTGGCCGGTTTCCTGATCGTGACATTGCTGGCCGCCGTCCTCGCCGGCATACGATTCGGTTCCCATGAGCTGACGACGGCCGAAGTGCTGGCGGCGCTTACGAGAGGCGACGTCGCGATGCACCGAGACATCGTGCTCGGCCTCCGTCTACCGCGCACACTGCTCGGAGTAATGGTCGGCGGCGGTCTCGCACTCGCCGGGGCGACCTTCCAGGCGCTGCTGCGCAACCCGCTGGCGGAACCCTACATCCTCGGAGTCTCCGGCGGTGCGTCCGCCGGAGCCGTCATCGTGATCAGCCTCGGCTGGGCGGGTCTCGGATCCTGGAGCCTGCCGCTGGCCGCCTTCGCCGGAGCGCTGCTGGCGATCGTGCTGGTATTTCGGGTAGCAACCGCGACCGGCCGTGCGATGGACGTGCGCGTCCTACTGCTCGCGGGCGTGGTCATCGCCGCATTCTTCTCCGCCTGCATCGCCTTCATTCTTTCGATGTCCTCGGCGAGCACCGTTCAAAACGCGGTCATGTGGAGCATGGGAAGCCTCCGCGGGGCGAGTTGGCAGAGCGTGTTGCTCGCGACCGTGTACACCGTGCCGGCGGCGGCTGTCTTGATCGGACTCGCGCGCCCCCTCAACCTCATGGCGATCGGCGAGGAGACAGCCAACTACCTGGGCGCGGATGTCGAAGGCGTAAAGCGCACCGCACTCGTCATCGCGGCCTTGATCACGGCAGCCGGGGTCGCGGTCGCGGGCGTCATCGGGTTCGTCGGGCTCGTCGTCCCACATGGCGTACGCCTCCTGATCGGGTCGGACCACCGGGCTCTGCTACCGCTCTCCTTTCTGGGCGGGGCCGCGTTCCTCACGCTCGCCGACCTGATCGCTCGCCTGGCGCTCCGCCCGGTCGAGATCCCGATCGGTGTGATCACCGCGTTCGTGGGCGTCCCGATCTTTCTGGTTCTCCTGCGGCGCAGCATGGGGCCGAGCTTGGGCGGAACATGAAGTTCGAGTCGCGTGACCTCGTCGTGCGATACCCGGGCGCTTCACAGCCCGCGCTCAACGGCATTTCGATGGAGGTCGCCGGCGGGTGCCTCTACGCCGTCCTGGGGCCCAACGGGTCTGGCAAGTCGACGCTGATGCGATCGCTCATGGGTGTGATCACGCCGGACTCGGGTGGCGCCTACATCGACGACCGCGAGGTGCACGCTTGGGATCGCCGGGAGCTGGCGAGGGCTGTCGGCGCCGTCGCCCAGTCGGAGACGGTGTCCTTTCCACTCACGGTCCGAGAGATGGTCGCCATGGGGCGGTACCCTCACCTCGGCCCGCTCTCTGGCGAGGGGGACATCGACCGGGAGGCCGTGGCTACCGCTCTGTCGGAGTGCGATGTCACCGATCTCGCGAGCCGCGACGTGACCACGCTCTCCGGCGGAGAGCGCCAGAGGGTGCGTATCGCTCGAGCCCTGGCGCAGCAGCCGCGCGCGCTCGTGCTCGACGAGCCGACCATCAGCCTGGACGTCCGTCACGAGATGGCGATCCTCGAGCTGCTGCGCCGCTCGGCGGACTCCGGGCTCACGGTGATCGTGGTCACGCACGGCTTGGATCTGGCCGCCAGGTTCTGCGACAGCATGATGCTACTCTCCCGCGGGAAGGTCGCGGCTGAGGGCACGCCCGCGGAAGTCATGACCGAAGAGACGCTCGCCACCGTCTACGAGTGGCCGTTGGAGGTCGCCACTGACCCTGTTTCGGGGACTCCGAGGGTGACGCCTCAGCGCGCCTCGCCAGCCTCCTCGCGCGCGGTCAGATAGCTCTTGTAGCGAGAGTCGAAAATCTCGCCGGCCTCGACCGCCGACTTCACGCCACAGTCCGGCTCGTGTGTGTGCGTGCATCCTCGGAAGCGGCAATGGTCGGCGGGTTCGGCGAACTCGGGAAAACAGCCCGCGACCTCCTCAGGTGTGACGCCCCAAAGTGTGACGTCCCCGAAGCCCGGTGTATCCGCCACCAACCCGCCACAGGTCAGCGAGATGATGCGAGAGCTCACCGTCGTATGCCGTCCGGTCCGGGTCTTCCGGGAGAGCTCGCCGATGCGCAGCCCGAGCTCGGGATCTACGGCGTTCAACAACGACGACTTCCCGACACCAGATGGCCCGATCAGCGTGGACGTGCCCTCACACATGTGACTGCGCAGGAACTCGATGCCCTCGCCGGTCTCGGCGCTCACCGAGAGCACCTCGTATCCGACGGCCCGGTACATCGGTGCGAACCGCAGCGACACCTCGGGCGCTCCAGGCACGTCGAGCTTGTTGATGATCAAGACGGGGTGCATCCCGCTCGCTTCGCCCAACATCAACAGGCGATCGATCAGTTCGACGGTCGCGTCCGGATTCTTGGCAGCGATGACCATGAACGCCTTGTCCAGGTTCGCGGCGAGGAGTTTTGGTGCGCGGCCCCCTTGGCCCCTGCGGACGAGCTCGGTGGAACGATCGTCTACGCTCTCGATCGTCCACGCGTCCCCCGACGTTCCCAGAGTCACCACGTCCCCGATCACCACACGGCTACCCGTCCGCTGTTGGCGCTTCAGTCGTCCGCGTAAGGACGCTTCGATGTCTCGCTGATCCTCCAGGCGCACGTGATACACGCCTCCCCCCGCCTCGTGGACTCTCCCTCTCACGAGCGCACTTCCTGGACGCGAAAAGCCCCCCGCCAGACCGAGATCCGACGGGGGGCCGTGTAGTTCGACCGCTTCACGGTCGGCTCACGCATTAGGCAGCGAAGGACTCCAACGCGTTGCCCTTCACGCCCTCGCGCAGACGCCGTAGCGCGCGGTCACGCAGCTGACGAATCCGCTCGCGGGTTACGCCGAGCATGTTGCCGATCTCTTCGAGCGTATGCTCACGCTCGCCCTCGAGGCCGAAGTACAGACGCAGTACGTTCCCGTCACGTGCTTCGAGCGTGGACAAAGCCACGTTAATCGTCTCTTTCAACACGCGACTCTCGACTTCGACTTCGGGCTCCGCGGCCTCCTCGGTGACGAAACGCTCGACGAGCTGCGAGTCTTCCGAGTCGCCGATCGGCGCGTCGAGACGAATCTCGGCGGCGTTCAGGGTCTGGAGAGACTCGACGAGCTCCGGCGTGAGAAACGTCGCCTCAGCCAACTCCTCGGCCGTCGGCTCACGCCCCTTCTCCTGCTTCAGGCGCTCCTTCTCGCGAAAGATACGAGCCAGATCACTTGCCCGATTGAGCGGAATCCGAACCGCTCGCCCGTGGTTGGCGAGAGAGGCTAGGATCGCCTGACGAATCCACCACACGGCGTAACTGATGAATTTCACGCCCTGCTCGGGATCGAACTTCCGGGCAGCCGTTACGAGTCCGACGTTCCCCTCCTGGATCAGGTCCGTGAGAGAGACACCGCGATTCTGATATTTCTTTGCTACACTGATTACGAAGCGTAGGTTGGCTCGCGCCAACTCCTGGATCGCCTCCTGGTCGCCCTTCTGGGCAAGAGCGCCGAGCTCCTTCTCCTTATCGGGAGTGATGAGCTCATGACGACTCACGTCACGGAGGTACTGATCGAGGGCGCTCTGCTCTTCCACACTCGCGTCGAAGCCGGACAGGAGATTACCCTTCCCCCGACGCTTCTTACGCTTGCCGGTAGGGGCAGTGGCCATCGTGTCTTTCCTCCTTCAATTTTGTCCCTACCGTCCGGAACGGGAGTCCGGGGGTGGGGGGGCTTTAAGTCTCAGAGGTTCTCAGCCATTTAAGCTGCCCGCGAGGCTTCAGGGTGTCAAGTACCTCAAGCACTTCTGCTACCTGTGAACCAATCTGAGGGTTCCCCCGGAGGCCTTGATCCGTGCCGAACACCATAAGCCTCGTCGGCCTCAGTGACATCGGGCGCGCGCGCTCCCGAAATGAGGACAGTCTGGCGCTCTCGCCGTCCAACGGCATCGCCGTGGTCGCGGACGGGATGGGTGGACACCCCAGCGGTGATGTCGCGAGTCGCATCGCCGCCGCCCAGACCACCAGGATGCTGGAGGAGCGCCTCGGATCCAGTAGTTCTCCCGACGAGGAGCCTCGATCTCATATGCGCGCGGCCATGATGGAATCCGTGATGGCGGCACACCGAGCGATCCGCACGGCCTGTGCGGAAGACGAGCTTCTCGAAGGCATGGGGACCACGCTCACGTCGATGGCGCTCGATCGGGACCGCAAGCGCTATACGCTCGGCCACGTGGGCGACTCGCGTGCCTACCTCTTCCGGGCCGGCGTGCTGTCCCAGCTCACGACGGACGACACCTGGGTTCAGGCGCACGTCGACGCAAGCGATTTGACGCCCGAGCAGGCGAGGCATCATCCCTACAGCCACGTGCTCACACAGTGCGTCGGTCTCGAGGACGAACCTGCGCCCCACATACTGGACGGGGTCGCCGCCGTCGACGATGTGTACTTGCTCTGTTCGGACGGCCTCGTGGGCATGCTGGAAGACGCGGACATCGTGAGTGTCATGCGCGAGCGCCTGGGAGACGCCCCGAGCGCCGCAAACCTCGAGGACACCGCGCAGGCTCTGGTAGCCGCAGCCAACGCAGCCGGCGGCAACGACAACATCACGGTAGTACTCGTCTTGGTGGGTTGATCCGGACCTAGGCGCTTCCCACCGGGCGCGTGATGCGCTCCAGCACCCGATCCGCCGAAATCTCACGCCGCTCGAACGTGAAGACCCGCAGCACCCGGGCGGTGGCATAGAGCTGTTGAGCGAGGCTGGGCAGATCCAGGAGACCCGGAAGCCCGTCCAATCCGAGACGCTGGATTTCTCCGCCGCGTCGCTCCACGAGTACGTCGAGCTGGAACATCTCGGGCTTGGCCGGGAAGTCGATGACCACCTCCCCGGGCTCGAGTCCCAGTTCCGAAGCGAGGTCGTCTTCGACCACGCGCTTCCATGGCGAATCCCCGACCGCCCAATCCTCCACCTGCCGCCCGGCGAGATCGGCGGCGGTGAGTTCAAGCGCCCGCTTCGGAAGACGCCTCTGCCTCAGTGCGGGCAACCACCGATGGGCGATTCGCTCCGCGATCTCTCCGTCGTCCTCCTGCGAGCGGCGACCGATCTCGTACAGCAACTCCTCGTCGGTCGGGCCGATCAACTCATCCGGATCGAGCAGTCCCGCCCGCACCGACTCCTGCACAACGCGCTTGTACAACGCCGTCGCGGCTCGAACGCCATGGTGCCAGTACACGTTTCTGAACATCTGGTACTTCGCGAACAGCAATGACTCGAGCGCTGCGATGGCCTTCTCGTGCACTCCCACCTCGTACGCTCCAGACTCCGGATCCTGGAGTACGGTGAGGCCCTGAAGGAGTCGCGAGACATCGACTTCGCCGTACGGCACCCCGCAGAAGCGGGCGTCGCGGCGCAAGTATTCCATCTTGTCGAGATCGAGGCTGCCGCTCACGAGCCCCCTCAGCGGGATGTCACTGTCACCCGAAATGAGCCCGTGCAGCCGGTCCGGGGCCGAGAGTCCCAGCGGAGCCAGCGCGTCGCGCAACGCCGGAGATGAGAAGAACCGCTGACTGACCTCTTCGTGGTGTACCGGCACCGCCTCCAGTTCTTCCAGGGCATGCGAGAACGGGTAGTGGCCGATGTCGTGCAAGAGAGCCGCATAGGGCACGAGTTCCTCGCCCTCCCAAGCCTCCGGCGCGACGCTGCCTCGATCGCGCAGGTGGCGTAACGCGGTGGTCGTGAGGTGATAGACGCCGAGAGCATGGTCGAAACGCGTGTGCGTGGCACCGGGATAGACGAGGTGGGCGAGACCGAGCTGGCGGATGTACCGCAGCCTTTGGAACTCGGCGGTATCCACGATCCTCACGGCCGTGGCGTCGAGGCGGATCGTGTTCCAGAGGGGATCTCTGATCGTCTTTCCGAGGGCCGTATTGCTCATTGCGTAAGTATCGGGACACCGAGGAGCGCCGCGAATGCGCGGACGGGACAGCGTTGGCGACGCAGGGGCCAACTCCTTATTGTCCCGAAGAAAGAGCGAAAGCGCCACCCCCACGCTGCCCGACCCGATTCTGGTGTGACTCCCAACCCGACCCTACGCGAACACATACGAGCCAAGGCGGAGAACCGTCCGGGCGTGTATCGCATGTACGGGCCGGGGGAGGAGCTTCTGTACGTCGGAAAATCGGTGCACGTGCGGACCCGGCTACTCTCGTACTTCCGAGCTTCGAAGGGCGAAAAGACGTGGGAGCTCATCAGCCAGTCGGGGCACGTCTCATGGGAGTACATCCCCAACGAGTTCGCGGCGCTGGTCCACGAGATGAAGCTGATCCAGAAGTGGCAACCGCGCTTCAACGTCCAGCACAAGCGCAAGCGCATCTATGCCTTTGTGAAAGTCACGCGCGAACGCGCTCCCAGACTGTTACCCGTCACGCGCATCGCGGATGACGGCGCGACCTACTATGGACCGTTCCCGCGGGTCGGTGCTCTCGCGCGAACGGTCCGCGAGCTCGCTCATGTGTTGGGACTGCGAGACTGTCCATCGACCACCCCTGTCTTCTTCGACGATCAGCTCGAGATCTTCCGCGCCGGGCGTGCTCCGCGGTGCATTCGTGCCGATCTCAACAGTTGCCTGGCGCCTTGCTGTGGACGCCCCACGGCAGCCGAGTACCAGAAGGCCGTCGACCTCGCACGTCGATTTCTGGAGGGTCGCGCGGAGCGACCGCTGCGTGAGTTGGAGCAGCAGATGTCCGCGGCAGCGGCCCGCGAGGACTTCGAGTACGCCGCGCTGCTACGGGATCGCCTCGAGCGCCTCCGACACTTCAGGGACGACCTGGTGGCGTTCCGGGGACGGGTCGAGGACCTGAGTTTTACGTACCGTGTTCCGGGCTTCCGGGGCGACGACCGCATCTACCTGATCCGCCACGGGCGCATCCGCCGAGACCTCACGGATCCGAGAGGGGCGCGGGCCCGCGAACGAGTCGCGCGACAGATCGAAGAGGTGTACGGCGAGCCCGATCGCGGACCCTCCGCGCTCAAACCCGAGGAAGCCGCAGAGATACTACTGGTGGCCCGGTGGTTCCGGATGAACCCGCGCGAACGGCGGCGCACACAGACGCCGACGGAGTGGCTGGAGGGCGACGCTTCGGCACCGAGATCGTCAGGGCGATCGGGGCGAAGGAGCGGGGAGGACTGCGCCTGTATCCGGCGAATCTCTACCGAAGAATCCGAGATCTGTTAGGGCACGCGCTTCTCGAGGAAAGCCCGACGCCCCAAGGCGCCGACCCGCGCCGGAGCTACGTGGCCATTGCACCATTGGGCCGGGCGGTCGCCGAGGCGGAGACGCGCCGCCTGCAGGCACTCGTTCGTGACGCGATCGGCAAGGGCCTCGCCGCGACCGACTGATGGCTCTGAAGACGAAGCTCTCCACCCGGATCTACCGCGAGTGACGCCCGCCTGCCGTGCTCAGTTCTACCGGCCCGGACTCAGGTCGATGCGCATCGCGGTCGCCGCGTCGATCCTGTCCCTCGAATAGAAGACCGGGTGGAACTGGTCGTTGGCCCACATCTCGAAGAGGTTGCGGTAGAACGGCGAGTCCGGGTCCCCACTCTGACCCGGTGTATTCATGCCGACCGCGCGGTCCCAATCCCCCGTATCGACGATGATGCGGAAGGAAGCGCCACTCGTCTGGTTGTTGCCGTTGCCGGTCTGATTCACGGTCGAACCATAGCCGCCACGCGGAAGCGGCCCCACCTCGAGGCGCGCCCGCGTATCCGCGTCGACCGACGTGCCGAGCGGATGCCTCAGATACACGTGATGGTAGTCCGGCAGGCCATACACCCAGCCACCCGAATCCGGCCCGAGACGCTCGGTCAGGCTCGCCATGGCACGTACCAGTGCATCCATGAGCACCCTGTCCCGCGCGGCCATGGGATCGGCGCCGAGTTCGCCCGGCGGCACCATGATCGTCTCGATCGCCTTCTTCAGCCCGACGTTCATCGACACTCCGGCAGGCACGAGCGCCCGGGTGACGCCACGGCGAACCTCACCTTCCCAGGCGGCATACAGCCCCGCCGCGGCAGAGCGCTTGTCCATCACGAAGTCCCACTCGAGCAGCAGGTTCGCCGCCCTCCCCGTGCGGTTGTCGGGCGGTTCGATCTCCTCGAGCATCGGCACGAGCTGCCGCGCGGGAATGGAGAGCTCGTCGGTCTGGAGTCGCATCATGTCGGCCATCGAGAAGCGAGTCCCGTTTCCCAGCACCTCAACGATGCGAAGCCATCGGTAGGGATCGGACCACGAGAAGCCGACCGCATCCATGTACTGGTAGTCGCGTGGCACGAGGTCGTTGTTCGCGGTGGCGAAGTAGCCCGTGGGCGGATTCTCAACGTGTGGCTTCGCTTGGATGGGCAGGTATCCGTCCCACTCGTAGCGGCCGTCACCCGGCACGGGCACGAGCCCACTCCAGTTCCTGCGCACCGGCGCGATGCCCACGGACTGCCACCCGATGTTCCCGGCGCGATCGGCCCACACCATGTTCTCGCCAGGGATGTTCGAGTAGGTGCACGCCTCGCGGAATTCCTCCCAGTTCTTCGCCTGATCCATACGCAGCGACGCTAGGTACGGCGCCCCCCCGATTTCCATCCAACCGGCGCGTACCGCGTAAGCCAGGTGCCGGGCTTCGTCCTCGAAGACGACCGGCCCGTGGCGCGTGTACTTGAGATCCACGCTGTGCGGGCTCCGACCCTTCACCGGGATCTCTTCGCTGATCACCGTCATCGCCTCCCACTCGCCGCGGTAGGAGTACTCGTTGGGGTTGGAGGGATTGGTCTCGTAGACGTAGAGGTCCTCGGCGTCGGTCGAAAACACGGTCAGGCCCCAGGCGCCGTATTCGTTGTGCCCGATCGAGATGCCCGGCAGACTCGGCTCACCACCGCCAATGGCGTTCCATCCAGGTCCGACGAGGTGCACCCAGTATCGCAACGAAGGCGCGGCCTGAGCTCTGTGTGGGTCATTCGCCATGATGGGATAGCCACTCTCGCTACGACTCCCCGCGACGACCCAGTTGTTCGAGCCGACGTCCTGCTCGACGTCGTACGCGACGGTCCGGGACGCGAGATCGGCCGCCCGTTCGAGCATGGCAAAGCCTTCCGCGTCTCCGCGGTGGTCTGGGACGATGTCCTCTGGCCGGAACCGAACCGACCCGCGAAAGGCATTGTAAAGACCGAGGATATCCTCGGACAGCGCCGCGCCATCGAGCGCCGGGTCGAGCTCGAGAAGCGGATCGCCCGGGCCGTACGTGCTTAGATCCTTCACGGTCTGCGCGCCTACCTGCGCCACCAACCGCCCCGTCCGAAGCTCCGCACCGATGTTGCCCAGCAGTCCCTGGTGCCGGGAGATGACCACTTCGGGCGTCCACATGCCGGGCGTAATCCCCAGCAGCTGGAATTCGAGAGGCAGCAGGCTGGGATCGTTTTGCGTACGTTCGATATAGGCGTTGATGCCCTCGACGTACGCGCCGATGATCTGCGCACCGTTGTCGTGGTAGTGGTTCAGCTCCTGCTGCATGTCCCTTCGGAACTTGAACAGCCTGGTGCCGATGTCTCTCTCCAGCTCCCGGGGGCCCAGGATCTCCGCGACCGTGCCCGTCGCCTGACGGCGCCAGAGTTCGAGCTGGAAGAGTCTGTCGCGCGCGGCGTTCCATCCCTGCCCGAAGAAGAGGTCGTGCTCCGTCTCGGCATAGATGTGACTGATGCCCCATCGGTCGACCAGGATCTCCACGGGTTGATCGAGTCCGTCAACCTCCAGGCGGGTGGTTTCCTGCGCCTGGGCGGCGGGTGCGAGCGCGAGCACCACGGAGAGCGTGACCACCGAGCAGCGGACGCGATGTGTGGTCGTCATGGGAACTCCAGCCTCAGTGAACATGTGGTTAGACACCCTATCCGGTCGGTGGGCAGACACGCAATATCACTCGTCCACGATGGTGAAGGTGCCCGTCGAGAAGACCCTCCACGTCGGACGAAATTCCCTGGGCCGCTTTCAGCTCCATCGTCACGCTCTGAAGCACGCTTTCGCCGGCGTGCATGCGTAGGAGACCAACGCGAATCGTCTGCAGCGCAACGAAATGCGGGCCGTGCAAGGGCTACGCCTCGTGTACCGTCGTGCCACCCACCACGGTGCGAACGACCTGGATCTCCTTGATGCGATCAGGATCCACATCGTGCGGATCCTCGGCCAGAATCACGAAGTCTCCCAGCTTGCCTGATGTGATGGTGCCTTTTTCGCTCTCTTCGAAGGAAGCGTGGGCGCCGTTCACGGTGCATACCTTGAGCGCCTGGTCCACGGTGATGCGCTGACTGGGGCCCCACACGCGCCCGGAGAAATCCTTCCGTGTCACCATCGACTGGATCGCCATGAGCGGCTCATAGGGACCCGGACTGTGGTCGGACGCGGGCGCGACCGGGATTCCGTAGTCGAGGAACGACTTGTGGGCGAACATCCACTCCATCTTTTCCTCGCCGTACTCGATCCACTTCTCACCGTGATAGTGGGCGTAGGTGTAAAACGGAGCGGGAATGAAGCCGCCGTCGGCGATCCTTTGCAACAACGACGGGTTCACGAGCGAGCAGTGCTCGAGTCGGTGACGAACGTCCTCGCGCGGCCACTCGCGCTGTACGCGCTCGTACGCGTTCAAGACCATGGCGATGGTGACGTCGCCGTTCGCATGGATGGCGACCTGCCACCCGGCGCGATGGCTCTCCTCGACGGCCTCATGCACTTCCGCCTGCGTCATGGTCAGAATCCCGAAGTCGTCCGGGCGCCCCGCGTACGGCGTGCTCATCGCCATCGTGCGTTCCGAGGCCGATCCATCGGCGGCGAACTTCACGGAGCCGACCTTGAGCCATTCATCGCCGAAACCGGTCCGGATGCCGGCCCGGTTGAGCGACGGGAAGGAACCGCCGCGTGCCATCGCGTACACGCGAAATGTCAGTTCGCCCGCTATGCGTGCATCCTGGTACGCAGTAAACGCCGTGCTACCCGTCCCCGCCTGGTGCACGGAGGTCAGGCCGTGCGCGTTCATTTGCTTGCAGATGAGCCCGACGGCCGCCGCACGCTCTTCGCGCGTGGAGGTCGACGACACATTGAAAGCGCCGCGTGCGCGCTCCGCGACCTTCCCCGTCAGTTCACCCCCCTCGCGGTAGAAGTGCCCACCAAACGGATCTGGCGTGTCGACCGTCACGCCGGCCGTTGCGAAGGCCATCGAGTTGTAGACGCCAGTGTGTCCCCCGCGATGCCCCACCACGATCGGGTGTGTGGTGCTCACCGCGTCGAGGTCGAGCCGGTTCACGGGACGACCCTCTTCCTGCTTGGTGTCGTCGTACATGAAACCGACGATCCACTCGCCCGGCGGCGTCTCGGCGGCCCGTGTTCGCAGCGCCTCCTGCATCCTGGCGATACTGCCCAGGTTGGTGTCGACATTCTTGAGCGCATTGAGCCCGGCGCTAGAGGGGTGCGAATGGGCGTCGATGAAGCCCGGAACGACCGTGCCTCCGGCGGCGTCCAAGACTTCGGTGCCGGCGGCCGCGAGGTTGCGAACGTCGTCGTTGGATCCCACGGCGACGAAGCGGCCATCCTTGATTGCGAAGGCCTCCGCGGCAGGGAGAGCGTCGTCTTGGGTGAGCACATTGCCGTTGACCACGATCAGGTCGGGCGCGAGGCCCCCGCCCGCCGACGGTGGGGCGCAACCGGCGGCCAGTCCGGCGGCGGCGGTTCCCAATCCGAGGAACTTTTTCCGGCTGATCTCGCTCATTTTCGCCTCTCGCGCCCTGGGAAAGCGGCCGTCTTGACCGCACGGCTTCATCGGACGGAGCTTTGCGGAGTGCGGCCAGCGCCCAGGTCCCAGCGCGGAGCGCTTGCTTCTGGGGCCGTTCGGCTTCAGCGTTAACTCATGGGCCGCTCACCAGCGTGAGACGACGACCCGTTGATCGGTGTAGAAGGAGATGCCGTCCTTGCCTTGCGCCTTGAGGTCTCCGAAGAACGAGCCCTTGGAGCCGCCGAACGGGAAGAACGCCATGGGGGCCGCGACGCCGATATTCACGCCGATCATGCTGATGCCCGCCTGATAGCGGAAGTCGCGCGCCGCCTTGCCGCTCGTCGTGAAGATCGAGCACGCGTTGCCGTAGCGGCTCGCGTGCATCATGCGCACGGCTTCGTCCACGTCTTTGGCGCGGTTGATGCCCGCCACGGGCCCGAAAACTTCCTCGGTCGCGAGCCGCACGTCCGGGGGCACGTCCTCGAAGACGGTCGCGCCCACCCAATAGCCG
>JAYZBT010000040.1:0-8711 GCA_036338615.1 Gemmatimonadota bacterium | reverse complement strand
CCCCGTATACGATCTGGAGCAACTGCTCCGCGGTCGCGTCCTCGTTTCCGACCAACGCCTGCTCGACCTGACGAATCCGATCCAGCCGGTGTCTCTCGAAGCGATCGAGGGCATCCGTCACATCATCGAGGGGCGGGCCGTGCGCGGGATAGGCCACCGTGGCATCGATCCCCCGCAGCCGATCGATCGAGGCCAAGTAGTCGGCCACACATCCCGGATACTCGGCGACCCAGGTCGTGTCCCCGAGGCCGAGCAGCATGTCCCCCGCGAAGAGCGCGCGCCGCTGGGGCCAATAGAAGCAGAGATGCTCCACGGTGTGACCGGGTGTATGCACGGCCACCAACTCGCCGGCATCGATACCCACGACGTCGCCGTCACTCAGGCGATGGTCGACGTCCTCCACCCCTTCGGGACCCCAGACCTCCACTCCGAGCATGCCCGCCAGCGAACGGGTCGCACCGGCGTGGTCCGCGTGTCCGTGCGTCAGCACGATGTTCACCTCGGCCGCATCTTGCACGGCGGAAGCCAAAGCCCGGACGTGATTCACCAGGTCCGGGCCTGGATCGACTACCGCGACCCTGTCCTTCCCAACCAGGAAGGTACGGGTGCCGTCGAGCGTAAAGGCGCTCGCGTTCCCCGCGTTCAGGTGGGTCGGGTGCTTCGTCGCAGTGACTACCGACGCTCCGCCGCGAGCTGCTCGGCGAGCTTGTCCGCAATACTGATGAGTCCCATCTGATCTTCTTCGGTGAACGCTGCCTCATCGTCCGAATCGATATCGATCTGTCCGAAGATATCCTCACCCGCACGGATCAGCACTACCATCTCCGACTGCGTATCGGGCGAGCACTGGAGGTAGTTCTCCTCCTTGCTCACGTCGGGGATGTTGAGGTTCGTCCGTTCGGCCACCGCGCGTCCGCAAACTCCCGTGCCAACGGGGATCTTCGCGTGGTCCGTGCCCGGACCCATGTAGTTGTGAAGCCAGAGTTCCTGATCGGCCTCATTGAGCAGATAGACGCCGACCCAGTTGAAACGGTCATCGGCTGCGTCGATCGAGCGCACGGCCCTGCGCAGCAGCGCATCCGACAGATGGCCCTCGTCCCGCATCGCCTGAAGGTCGAGCACCACTTCACCAGAATCCAAAGCCATTCTTTCACATCCGTGCAAACGTCACACCCACGGCAGCGCGGTCCCACGTGGGCTTACCACAAGGACCCCATCGTCAGCGCCTCTCGGGGCGAGAGAATTCCGCGGTCCCGACGACGGGGGCACGAAGGGTAGAGAAGGCTGATTGGAGCGTCAATTACCGCAGCTACCGCGGCGTGAAGTCGGTTTCCGGTGTCAGCCTGCGAATGAAGGCCGCGATGAGGCGCGCCGAGTGGAAGAGATCCTCGATGCTGATGATCTCGTTCGGCGAGTGCATGTAGCGGTTCGGGATGGAAATCAGGCCCGTCGGCACGCCCCCGCGCGTGAGAAAAATTCCGTCGGCGTCGGTCCGGGTCGCCTTGGGCGAGGCTTGGATCGTGTAGGGTATGCCCTCGGCTTCCGCGACGTCGGTGAGCATCTGGAAGACGTTATCGTGCGCAGCCGAGCCTCGACTGAGCACTGGGCCGCCGCCGAGCTGGTGCTCTCCCAATTCCTTCTTGTCCACGTCCGGTACGTCGGTGCTGAAGGTCACGTCTACGGCGATGGCGACGTCCGGCTCCAAGACGTACGCGCCGGCGCGTGCACCGCCGCCCGTGAAGCCAATCTCTTCCTGCACCGTGGCCACCGCCGTCGCACACGCCACCGGCGGGTCGTCCGATAGCATTCGGATCGCCTCCAGGACGACGAATGCCCCTACGCGGTCGTCTATCGCTCGGCTCGCGATGCGATCGCCGGCAAGACGGACCATGCCCTGGCAGACGACCATTGGATCGGCCACTCGCACACCCATCTCTCGGACCTGATCCCCGGAGGACGCGCCCACGTCGACCCAGAGCGCCTTCGTCTCGAGCTCCTTCTTTCGGTCCTCGGGCGTCATGAGATGAATCGCCTTCTTACCGATCACGCCGGTCACATCGCCGCTCTTACTGAGGATGGTGACGCGCTGACCGACCAGCACTTGGGGATCCCACCCGCCGATCTCGGCGATGTAGAGGAAGCCGTCGTCGTCGATGTGCGTGATTTGCAGGCCGATCTCGTCGATATGGCCCGCCAGCATCACCCGCGGAGTACCCGAGGGGTTCACCACCGCAAAGGAATTGCCCGTTACATCCGTGTGGACGTCGTTCGCGAAGGTCTGAGCCTCTTCGCGCCAGACCCGGGCGGCCCGAACCTCGAAGCCGGAGGGTCCGGGCGCGTCGAGCAGCCGCTCGAGGAAGGAGATGTCATGACTCATTGCGATCCCGAGGAGTGAGTAGCGGGGTTCGGAATTTATCCGCAACCCCAGATCCTTGCCCACACGCAGGCGTATGAGCTTGCTCGGACACGCATGCGCAACGCACTGTTCAGCCTTCCAAGACCGCCAGGGGACGAGCGTGGGGAAAAAACGAGGCCGCCGGAATGCGATGTTGGACCGCCGCGAGTTCGTAAAGGTGGGTGGACTGGGTGCCGCCGCCGCCCTGACGATCGGGGCCTCGAGTTGTGAGCAGGACTCCTCCTCCCCGGCGGGAACGCCCTCGGAGGCGGCCCCCTGGTGGACTACGGAGGCGTTCGAGTTGGAGGACGCAACTTTTGCGGGCCTGCTGGACGACATGTCGTCGGGTCGCCGCACGTCCGTCGAGATCACCCAACTCTACCTGGACCGCATTTCCGCGGTGGACGGCGCGGGTCCGCGACTGCGGTCGATTATCGAGACGAACCCCGAGGCCCTCGATATCGCACGACGCCTCGACGCGGAACGGGCAGCCGGCACCATTCGTGGTCCGCTGCACGGCATCCCGATCGTGGTCAAGGACAATATCGACACCGCGGACCAAATGATGACGACGGCTGGCTCCTACGCGCTCGAGGGGCACATCGCCGCCCTGGACAGTCACGTCGCTTCCACCCTCCGCGCAGCGGGCGCGATCATCTTGGCGAAGGCCAACCTTTCGGAGTGGGCGAATTTCCGGTCGACCCAGTCGACCTCCGGCTGGAGCGGTCGCGGCGGACAGTGCGGGAACGCCTACGCGGTGGACCGGAACCCCTGCGGGTCCTCGGCCGGATCGGCCGCGGCTACCTCCGCGAACCTGTGTGCGGGCTCGATCGGCACCGAGACCAACGGGTCGATCGTCTGTCCTTCATCCATCAACGGCGTGGTCGGGCTCAAGCCGACCGTGGGATTGGTGAGTCGTTCCGGCATCATCCCCATTTCGCATACGCAGGACACGGCAGGTCCCATCGTACGCGCGGTCGCGGACGCGGCAGCGATGCTGACCGCACTCGTCGGGCCCGACCCGCGCGATGCCATGAGCGCGGCATCTGCTCGGTTCGCGGGCACCGACTACGCGGCGTTCCTCGACGCCGACGGCCTGCGAGGGACCCGGATCGGCATCGAGCGCAGCTACTTCGGGCAGGACCGCCATCGGGACGACCTGATGGAGCGAGCGATCGTCGACATGGCCGCGGCCGGCGCGACCATTGTCGAGGGGACGACCCTCGACAACCGTGGGCAATACAACGCGCCGGCCTTCCAGATGATGCTGTACGAGTTCAAGGCGGACCTAAAGGAGTACTTCTCAACGGTGTCGCCCGACCTGGGCCTGCGCACCCTCGAAGATCTCATCGCGTTCAACGAGGCGAACGCCGATCGGGAAATGCCGTATTTCGGCCAGGAGCTCCTGATCGATGCGAACGAAATGGGACCGCTCACGGACCCGGCATACGCGGAAGTGAAGGAGACCGCCAGGCGCCTATCTCAAGAGGAAGGCATCGACCGCCTCATGGAGCAGCACGGGCTGGACGCGATCGTGGCTCCGACTACGCGAGCCGCATGGAAGACCGACCTCATCAACGGAGGCATGTCGAGCCTGGGGGCCTCCAGCCCAGCAGCGATCTCGGGCTACCCCAGCATCACGCTGCCGATGGGATACGTGCGCGGCCTCCCAATCGGGATGCTCTTCTTCGGACGGGCGTGGAGCGAGGGTACGCTGATCCGATTGGCGTACGGCTACGAACAGGCGACGCATCACAGAACGCCAGCGAGGATGCTACCGACCCTGGACCTCAGAAACGCCTAGCCTGCTGGAAGGGTAGCTCGAGCGCGCTACTCCTCCGGTTCCACCACGATGCCTTTCGAGGGATCCAAGCCGCCGCGGCCGGGCTGAACATCCGCCGCGGCCGTCTCATCGGAAAACCCGCCTTGGGGAGTCGCTCCAAAGCCGACCCCACCGAATCCACCGAACCCGAAGCTCGGCCCCGTCGTCATGACACGAATCGTACCGTCCTTGATCTGACGCTCGAGCCGCTTTTTCACCTGGGCCTGCATCCACCTGCGCGTCAGAGGGAACAGCAGAGAGAAGCCGAGCAGATCGGTAAGTACACCCGGTGTCAGCAGGAAGGCGCCACCAACCAATACGGAGGCCCCGTCGAGCATCGCCTGGCCCGGTAACCGACCTTCGGCCAACTCCTTCTGGAACTGAAAGAGCACCCGCAGGCCTTCGGCTCGGGCCAACGCAGCCCCGCCGATGCCGGTTGCCACGACCAACGCGAAGGTAGGCAGGAGTCCCACGAGCTGGCTGAGCTGGATGAGCAGCATCAACTCGATGATCGGGACGATCACGAAGAAGAGGGCCAGGCGGCCAAGCACGTTCATGCACACTACTACCCGCCTGAGGACCTCCGGGGTTCAACAGCCGTGGCTGGCGTGCCGTACGAGCCGATTCCGAATCGACTGGGGACCCGGCTCCCAATGTGCGGGTATCGCGGAGTCCGACCCTTAAACGGCCCGAGAGAGATCAGGCGGCGATCGCGAGATGGCGCAGACATACTACCGCAAAGGCTTCGGGCTCAGAAAGGAGCTCAGGCCGCTCATCGACTCCGAGTACGACTCGGCGTTGGTCGAGCGCATTCGGTCGAACGGATTCTCCGACCAGTTCGGGGACATCTCGGTGAGGCTGGCCAAGGAGTTCGGCTTCTGCTACGGCGTCGATCGGGCCGTGGACTACGCCTACGAAACGGTGCACAAGTTCCCGGAGAAAAGAATCTTTCTCGTGGGTGAGATCATCCACAATCCTCATGTGAATCAGCGCATGACGGAGATGGGAATCTCGTTCATCTATCCCGACGCGGGGGGCTGCTTCGACTTCTCGGTACTCACCCCGGAGGACGTCGCCGTCATGCCAGCGTTCGGCGTGACCCGTAGCAACTTCGCCACGCTGAGCGCCATCGGTTCCGTACTGGTCGATACGACGTGCGGTTCGGTTCTGCACGTTTGGAAGCGGGTGGACAGCTACGCGAAAGACGGTTTTACCGCGGTGATCCACGGCAAGGACTCGCACGAGGAGTCCCGCGCGACCGCGTCACAAGTCAATAAGTATGAGGGCGGTAAGTACATCATCATTAGGGACATGGAGGAATCGAGGCTCATTCGCGACTACATCGCCGACACACCCGACAAGGTGTCGCGCGAGCAGTTCATGGCGCATTTCGAGAACAAGGCGTCACCCGGTTTCGATCCCGATGTCGACCTCGCTTTCATCGGTGTGGCCAACCAGACGACGATGTTGGCCAACGAGTCGCTCGCGATCGGATGGAAGATTCACGAGGCGATGGTGGAGCGTTTCGGGGAGGAGCACGCGTCCACACACTTCCGTTCATTTGGGACCATTTGCTCAGCGACGCAGGAGCGCCAGGACGCGGTCGCCGAGATGATGGAGGAAGCGCCGGACATCATGCTCGTGATCGGCGGCTACAATTCCTCGAATACGAACCATCTGGCCCACCTCTGCGAGCAACATACCCGGACCTTCCACATCGAGGACGCCGCCTGCATCGACGTGTCAGCAGGAACGATTCGGCACAAAGTCGGGTTGAGCCCGAGCGCGCCAGAGATCGTCGCTAAAGGCTGGCTGCCGGAAGGACCGTTCGCGCTCGGGATCACCGCCGGGGCTTCGACCCCCAACAACAAGATCGGGGAGGCGCTCGTCCGGATTCTGTTGAGCCGCGGCGTCGAAATCGACCTCGACGTCGGTCCGCGCGAGGGCGCTCCGGCGACGTAGCAGGGAGATCGTCGGAGTAGCGCCCCACACCGCCGCCCGCGATCAGCTCAGGTCGTTCTCCTGAACTCCGACGCCGAGCGTCTTCAACAGAACCCGTAGCTGCTCCTGCTCCTCCTTCCCCAGGTGCCCGGCGACCGTAGCGACGTACTCCGCGTGACCCGGGAAGACCTCGACGATTTTGGCGCGCCCGCTGGCGGTCAGCTTCGCCTGGATCACGCGGCGGTCCTTGGGCGAACGCTCCCGGAATACCAACCCCTGCTCTTCCAGGCGGTCCATCACGTAGGTCACGTTGCCACCGGTTACGAGCAGCTTGTCGGCCAACTCGCCCAACGAGAGCGGACCGAGGTGGAAGAGAGCCTCCAGCACCCCAAACTGTGGCGTGGTGAGGTCGTACTCCTGCACCTTGACGGCGATCGCCTTGGCGAACGTCGAATAGCAACGCGCGAGCGAAATCCAGAGCCGGAGGGCTCGCTCTTCGTCGTCGCTCCAGTCGCGCCGAACCGAATCGCCGGTCTCGGCGCGGGAGGGGGGTTCGGCGCGGGTCACGGCGACTAGATGTGGATGGGCCTGCCGAGCGCCGCTAGCGCTCCTTCGGCCACGCCTTCGGACAGGGTCGGGTGCGGATGCATGGCCTTCTCGAGTTCCTCTACCGTGGACTCCAGGTGACGGCCCACGACGAACTCGGCGATGAGTTCCGTCGCGTGGGGTCCCACGATGTGAGCACCCAAAATCTCGGAGTACTTCTTGTCGCGGATTACTTTGACGAAGCCCTCGGCGTGGCCGGAAGCGACCGCGCGACCCACCGCTACCCATGGGAATTTGCCGACCGAAACGTCGTATCCCTGCTCCTTGGCTTGCTCCTCGGTGAGCCCCACGGAGGCCACCTCGGGATGGCAATACGTGCAGTTGGGCACGTTGCCGTAGTCCACGGTCCCGTGACCCTGGCCCATGATGTGCTCGACGCAGACGATGCCTTCATGACTCGCCTTGTGCGCGAGAAGCTGGTGTCCCGCCACGTCTCCGATGGCATAGACCCCCGGCACGTTGGTCCTCAGCTGCTCGTCGACGACGATGGACCCCCGCTCGTCGGCCTTCACCCCGGCGGCGGCCAAGCCGACGTCCTCTGAGTTCGGCACTCGCCCGACGGCGGAGAGCACGTAGTCGACCTCGAGCGTCTGCAGTTCGCCCTTTTTGTCCTTGAACGTGACCGTGACGCCCTTCTTCCCGATCTCGGCCTTTTGAAAGAACGCCCCAGTGTGGATATCCATGCCGCGTTTCTTGTACGTCCGCTCCATGAACTTCGAGATCTCGGCGTCTTCGAGCGGAAGAATGCGATCGAGCGCCTCCACCACGGTGACCTTGGTGCCGTAGGAGTCGTATACGTCGGCGAACTCCATGCCGATCGCGCCCGCGCCGACGATGAACAACGACTCAGGGGCCTTCGACTGCATGAGTGCGCCCGTCGAGGACCAGATGCGGTCTTCGTCGATCTGGAGCACCGGCAGGTCCCGAGGGCGTGACCCCGTGGCGATGATGATGTGGTCGGTCTGGACGACGGTCTTGGAACCGTCCGCGGCTTCCACTTCCACCTCTCCGGCGCCCAGCATGCGGCCATAACCCGGGAAGTGCGTGACCTTGTTCTTCTTGAAGAGGTGGCCGATGCCCTTGGCCATTTGCTCAGCCACGCGTCGGCTGCGCGCTTGCGCGGGAGCGAGGTCGAACGTCACGTCCTTCGCAATGATGCCGTGCTTCTCAGCGTCCTTCATTTCGTTGACCAGGAACGCACTCGAGAGCATCGCTTTGGTCGGAATACACCCGATGTTGAGGCAGACGCCGCCGAGCGCTTCTGCCTCCACACAGGCCGCCTTCATCCCGAGTTGTGCAGCCCGAATCGCTGCTACATAGCCCCCCGGGCCACTCCCGATGACGATGAGATCGAAGCGTCCCACGTTGTCGCCAGCCACGCTGTTCCTCTCTGTGTAGAAGGCTCTGAAGCCGAGTCCCGAAGTCTAGGCCAGCCGGCTCGGAGGGTAAAGGTGAGCCCTGCCCGGCTGAAGCGCTGGCCGTTGCGATTCGTAGAAGAGTAGACGTCTCGACCGGTCGCTTTGCTCGCGCGCGGGCCGCCGGCATATGATCGTGATCTACAACTCACTCGTCCGGCTCCGAGAAACAGGGGACGCGGCCTGGGCGGACATCGACGTACAGCTCAAGCCGCGGTACGACCTGATCCCCAGCGTCGTCGAGACCGCGAAGGGCTACGCCAGCCACGAAAGGGAAACTCTCGAAGCGGTCGTGGCCGCGCGCTCGAACCCGATGTCGGCTCAAGGACCCGGCGCCAAGGCTGAAGCGGAAGGGGGGCTACGGTGCGGCAGAGAACGGAGCCAGTTTCACTGAATTAGAACATAGATTCTATTTCAAGTCGGTGCGGTCCCTCAGTTATCGCGAGGGCCTTACGGTGGCGGCCGCCTGGAACCCGGGTGTCGTTGCCCGCCCGGGGCTGCTGAGCAGTGTCCGGCTCTTCTTCAAAGCCAA
>JAYZBT010000039.1:0-2475 GCA_036338615.1 Gemmatimonadota bacterium | reverse complement strand
AGAAGAGATCAAAGCGATCGCGGGGCGAGCGACGGCCCGTGCATCGGTTTATGTCACGCTGCGACGCCTCGAGAAAAAGGGCCTCATCACGACTCGGCACGAGAAGCCAGAAGACGCGCCCAATGGGAAGCCCCGCCGCTTCGTCCAAGTCGAGCCAAAGGCCGTAGTATTGGTGGGCGAGTCCAGGCGCGCCCTGCAGCGCATGTGGTCAGGGATCGAAGACGTGCTGGGCGACGCATGACGGCGCGGGACCTGCCCACCGCGGTGCGCGCCTTACTGCGGGTCACGCTCCCTTCAGACTGGTGTGACGACATCCAGCGAGACCTCCAGGAGTCCTGGACCACCCAGCGAGCGGAGCGGGGACCGCTGCGCGCGCTTCTCTGGCTCTCGCTGCAGACGCTCCTGTTCTCCGCTCGCTTCGCTCCCTACCGCTTTCGCGACCTGTAGGGACAAAGCGCCCGCGCCTCCACGGACCTGAAGCTCGCGGTCCAATCTACTGCGCGCTCGCCCTGGATCACCGCGCTCAGCGTCGGGGCCCTCTCGGTCGGAATCGGAGCGGCGGTCGGCGGATTCTCCGTGAACGCGGTGGGTCGCAGGATCTGAGTAGTCCCTGGGCGCTCGCGGCGGTGGCGGGGCTACTCGCGCTCTCCGGTCTGGCCGCGCTGGCTCAGCCCGTCAGAAGGGCGCTGTCGATCCGACCGGCGGATGCGATGCGCAGCGAGTGAGGTGAACCATCTTCGACCCACCGCGGTCGAATCTCAGCCAACCGCGTCGCACGCCGCACCGAGCTTCGCCAGGCCCTCGGCGATGTCCGCCTCGTTGATCAGCATCGACGGCCCGAGCCGAAGGACCGTGCCATTCAGGCCGCCCTGGCCGATCAGCACTCCCTCGGCTCGCGCGGCCTCGAGCAACCTCGTTGTGCGCTCGATGTCGGAGTCCTTGCCGATCGGGTCCTTCACGATCTCCACCGCCTGCATGAGCCCCATTCCCCGAACGTCCCCCATCCAGGCATGGCGGCTCTGAATCTCCTCGAGGCCGGCGCGGAGCTGAGTCCCCCGAACCTCACAGTTGGCGGGCGCGTCGTTCTCGCGTAGCACGTCCTGCGTCGCGCACACCGCCGCCATGGAGACCGGCGTACCGCCGAACGTCGAAATCGTCTTGCCCTTCCACCCGTGCGCGATTTCGTCTGTGGTGATCGTCGCGCCTACGGGCGCACCGTTCGCGATGCCCTTCGCCATCACCATGATGTCCGGCTCGACACCCCAGTGATCGATGCCGAACCAGTGCGTGCCGCAGCGGCCGAATCCGGTCTGCACCTCGTCGATGATGAGCAGGCCGCCGTAACTGTGGATCACCTCGGCCGCCTTCTGGAAGTAGCCCGGCGGAGGTACGACATAGCCCGCCACGCCCTGGATCGTCTCGGCGATGAAAGCCGCGGGGCGCCCGTTGGTCGTGGTGTAGATCACCTCCTCCAGATCGTCCACGAACTTGTCGACGCATGTGTCGTCGCACGGCTGCTTGAACGGACAGCGGTAGGGGTTCGGAGACATGGCGTGCTTGATGCCCGCTACCGGCGTGGCAAGCGGCCGCCAACCCGAGTGGGCGGTGACGCTCGTCGCCATGAAAGAGCGACCGTGGTAGCCGACACGGAGTCCTATGATCTCGCTCCGGCCTGTGGCGAGGCACGCCATCATGAGCGCGGTCTCGATCGCCTCCGTGCCCGAGTTGCTGAAGAAGGTGCGCTTGAGCGCTCCGGGCGCGATGTCCGCGATGCGCTTGGCCGCCTCCACCTGCGGCTCGTTCGCGTAGAGCGTCGAAACGTGTCCGAGCCGATTCATCTGCGACGTCATCGCTTCGACGACGCCCGGATGACAGTGGCCCACCGACGTCGTGAGGATGCCGCCGAAGAGGTCCAGATATTCCCGGCCGTCCCCGTCGCGGACGCGGACTCCTTCACCCTCGACCAACACGAGCGGCTCCGCGTACATGTGCAGCAGCGAGGGCAGAAGATACTCCCGCTGCCCCTGGACGATCTCGGCGCTCGTGGCGCCCGCATCAAGCGTCGGAGCCGTCATGCTACCATTCCTGGGGTTCGGATCAATGGCCGCTCACCAGCGTGAGACGACGACCCGTTGATCGGTGTAGAAGGAGATGCCGTCCTTGCCTTGCGCCTTGAGATCTCCGAAGAACGAGCCCTTCGAGCCGCCGAACGGGAAGAACGCCATGGGGGCCGCGACGCCGATATTCACGCCGATCATGCTGATGCCGGCCTGATACCGGAAGTCGCGCGCGGCCTTGCCGCTGGTCGTGAAGATCGAGCACGCGTTGCCGTAACGGCTCGCGTGCATCATGCGCACGGCTTCGTCCACGTCTTTGGCGCGGTTGATGCCCGCCACGGGCCCGAAAACTTCCTCGGTCGCGAGCCGCACGTCCGGGGGCACGTCCTCGAAGACGGTCGCGCCCACCCAATAGCCG
>JAYZBT010000038.1:0-5983 GCA_036338615.1 Gemmatimonadota bacterium | reverse complement strand
TGAACACGGCGTCGGTGAGGATCGCCCGGAAGAGGTTGGCTCTGTCCAGGTTAGCCCCGCGGAAGTCGGTGTGCTCCAGGTGAGCCCCACTGACGTCGGCATCCTCCAGGTGGACCCCGCGGAAGCTGGTGCGCTCCAGGTGCCGTCGGCTCCTCGGTCGGACGCATGAGGTCTTCAGTAAGCCCGCCTGCTCGTCGGCTCAAACCCGCGTTAGCGTCTTCCGCTTCGCGGAATCCGCGCGGGTTCGCCACCCGCCGCCTCGACATCCCTTGCAACTACAACCGAAAAGGGCTCCAAAAACCCTAACGGTCAACAGAGCCCTCTTAGTGGAGGCGGCGGGAGTCGAACCCGCGTCCGCACTTAGGTCCAGCAGAGTCTCTACGTGCGTAGATCACTAGTTGATCTCACCTCGGGCGGTCAGTGATCAACCGAACCCGCGGCCAGCCGCCTCGTACTCTCATCCCCCGGCCCGGCGGCGAAACCGGGGGACCAGCTCGACTCATCGTCGCCTCAAAGGCCGCCTCGAGCGGGCGATCAGAGAGACGGGCACGTAAGAAAGCTTACGCAGCCATCGCCAGGTTATTGTTGGCAATTAAAAGGTTTCCCGAAGATTTACGAGGATCAGGACCTCGGCACGCTACTCCACGTTCACCAAACACGTCGAAGCCGGGACGCCCCCAATGAATGCGGATGTGTCTGTCAAACATCTGTGAGCTTAAAGCTATGTGAAATGCGACGCTGCGGTCCACCCGGCTCCGGGACCGCGAGGGGCCGGGTTCAGGCCGGGGCCTCGGCCCTGCGACCCGCCATGTACCCCTCGATCATCCGTTCCACGTCCTCGAGTTTGCTGGCCTGGAACAGTTCGGTGCGGAGCTGGCGGCCGTCCGGAAGACCTTTGGTGTACCACCCGAGGTGTTTTCTGAAGTCGATGATCGCACGGTCCGGATTCCGCTCGAAAGCGATCGCGTTCCTGGCATGCTCCAGACAGATCTCGAAGCGCTCCTGAACGCCCGGATCGCCTGGAATGGGGTCTCCGTCCAGCGCCGCACGGGCCTGCCCGAACAGCCATGGGTCTCCATGCGACCCTCGCGCGATCATGATTCCGGCGCATCCGGTCTCCTCGCGCATTCGGCGAGCGTCTTCACCCGTACGGATGTCGCCGTTCCCGATCACGGGGATTTCCAGAGCCGCGGTGACGGCACGGATCTCGTCCCATCGGGCTTTGCCGCTGTACATGTCCGCGCGCGTACGCGGATGGATGCAGAGCGCCTTCGCGCCAGCGTCCTGACAACGCAGGCCGATTCGCACGGGATCCCGTGATTGCTCGTTGAAGCCGCTGCGGATCTTGACGGTGGTCGGCAGCGCGGTGGCGTCGTCCACGGCGCGGATCAGGGTCTCAACGAGATCGAGGTCCTTCAGGCATCCCGAGCCACCGTTCCGCTTGACGACCTTCTTCACGGGGCAGCCGAAGTTGATGTCGATGAAGTCCGGGCCGTGCGTCTCCGCGACAAAGGCGGCGGCGTCCCCCATCATGGCGGGGTCGGAGCCGAAGATCTGGATCCCGATCGGGCGCTCCTCTTCGTCGAACCGCAGGTAGTCCTGAGACCTGGGTGAACCCATGACGATGCCGGCCGCGCTCACGAACTCGCTCACCACGACGTCCGCCCCATACCGGCGACAGAGCCGTCGAAACGGGGACTCGCTCACGCCCGCTTGCGGTGCGAGGTAGAGTGGGGTCTGAGGGCCGCTCAAGAGCGCCAGAACGTCGATCGACATGATGCGAAGCTATCCGGAAGGCCGGCCCCGGTGAAGCCGGTGCGTTCGGGGGATGACGCGCCCGCCCACATGCGGTTATTGTCCCGCGCCGGTACGGGGACGGCTTGCGGAACAGAGATGCGGAGGCGTCGATGCGGTTGAAGGAACTCTTCACGGCGAGCGCCGTGGAGCTCGACCTGGAGTCCGAGAGCAAGGACGATTTGCTCAAGGAACTCGTGAGTCTGCTCGACCTAGACGAGAAGTCTGAAGCGATTCTGTTCAAGACCCTCAAGCGGCGGGAGAACCTGGGCTCGACCGGCATAGGAAAGGGAATCGCGATTCCCCACTGCCGGACGCTCGTGGTCAATCGCCTCCGTGTCGCGTACGGCCGCAAGCCCGGCGGTGTCGACTTCAACGCGATCGACGGCGCGCCGGTCTACAACTTTTTCCTGATCGTCGCGCCACCGCTCGAAGTGTCGAATCAATACCTGCCGGTCCTCGGCAAAATCGCTCAGTTCGCGAAAGACCCGGCTGTGCCTGGGCAGCTTCAGGGACTTACGGAGCCCGAGCAGTTCCTGGCGCTACTCAATGAGAAGGCTTCATAGAAAGGGCCATCCGGGCGGGGATCGCTAGCAGCGCTGTCACACCTGCGCGCGTCTGATCGTTCCTATTTAGCGACCCAGATTTTCCGAATCGAGAACGCTCCGTTGACCGTGATCCGTACCCAATAGATGCCGGAGGCAACTTGGCGGCCGGACAAGTCCGTCCCCTCCCAAAACGCCTCGTAGGTCCCCGGCTGGGAGTATTCGAGTTGGCTCAGCGGGCTGCCTTCCCCCGAGGAGTGGCCCAGCGCCACGGGTGTAGCAACGGGTTGCTCGAGCAGGTTGAAGATGCGCATGGATACAACGACAGGACGTCCGTCGGCGAACAGTCCTTCGTGCAGGACGAACGGTAGCGTCGTCTCCGGATTAAACGGATTCGGGTAATTCTGAAGTAGGTCGAAGCCGCTGTCCTGACCTGACGACGCGGGAGGCCCAGCATCCTGGGCAGATACGGCCTCGGCCGCGACGAACAAGGAAAAGAGGACAGCCAAGACGCCGATGATGCGTCTCATTCATTCCTCCGCACACTAGATGTGCTGTAGCCTAGGGGCAATCGCGCTCCATGCGTGGTTCTCGAACGGCGCACACGCGCCGCCTTCATGATACCGTCTCGGGTTCACGCAGGTCAAGCGAAATCGCCTGTTATCCCTACAAAACCCGGCAAATCCTGTCTTGTATACCGCGCCCGGGCGATTTGGTTGCTGCTGACCGGGCGACCGTGGCTTTGGGCGGAACGTCGCGCGGCGTATGCGTCCTCAAAGGGGGACGCTTCGCCCTGCTTCGCTCCGCATCGTGACGCCCAATCCGTCCAGGTGGTTGAGTAGCGGAATGAGGTGCCTCCTCGTTACCGGGAGCGCCTCCCGGAACGCCGATGGTCCGAGCGCGTCCTGCCCGGCGAGCGTTGCGCGAATGGCAGCGATCCCTTTCTCGAGCTCCGCGGCGTCCACGTAGTAACCATCCGCGACTGGACTGACGACACCCTGCCCCTCCAGGAACTTCAGCAGCGACCACAGATCGTTTCTGTTCTTGAGCGCCTCGGGGAATTCATCCACGAAGGGAGGAGCGAGTCCGGCCGCGGCGAGCAACGTCTGGACCTCGCCCGCTGCCGCCTCCTGGTCCTGCGTCAGCGTTACCGAGTGGCCGGGCGAACGGATGCCGCCGTCTGCGGCTTCCAACACGCCCTGTGCGCAAAGCCTTGCGATCGCGGCGTCGGCGAGGCCTTTCGCCGCCCACTGGGGCAACGCAGTGCGCACGCCGGCGAGTGATACTACGGGTCGGAGCGGGTCCGCGGAGTGTGCCGCCGTGACCGAGGCGATGATGCGGTCCGTAGCCTGAGTCGTGATGTCGGCAGAGAACACTCGGTCGCCCGTGCGCAGCGCTCCCGCCTCGAGCAGACGGTCCAGCGTCCGCGCCACTTCGTCGGCCCGCAGCCCGGTCGAGACAGGCATGCGGGAGACCTCCCCACCGTGCCACCCCGCCACCTCCAGCAGCGCCGCCACTCGGGCCCCGGGATCACCCCCCAGCAGTCGCTCGAGCGCCACCCGCACGGAGGTATCGATGCGATTTCGCTTGGGTGGAGTCGGCTCCGCGATGAGGCCTCCCCCGATGGTCGCGACGGGGGAATATGCGCGTAAGACCAGCCGGTCATGAGCTCGGGCTAGCACCGGCTCTTCGAGTCTCAATTGAATCCACCCTGCCCCGCCGGCCGAGATGGCTTCGGGCTCGAGCAGGGCGCAGCGGGCCATCACTTCCGCAGTACCTACGTGCACGCGCACACGCTGGTTGTGCTCGAGGCTCCACGGCGTGTCGGCGAGCATTCTGACGTGGGCGGTGAGCATCCAAGTCGCTGCCCACGCCGGATCGGAGACCAGGGTGGCTCCGCGTCCCACGGAGTCTCGGTCCGCACCCTGGCCGCTCAGGGATATCGCGGTCCGATCCCCGGCGGTCGCCGCCTTGACTTCCCGATTGTGCACCTGGATGCTCCGAATCCGTGCCTCCAGATCGCCCGGCAGGATTCGTACGCGGTCTCCTTTCGAGAGTGTCCCACTCCAGAGTGTTCCGGTTGCCACCGTGCCCGTGCCCTGGATCGTAAAGACTCGATCGAGCGGAAGGCGGACGAGATCCCCGCCGGCTGACCGGTCCGCCGCCTGCGCCGCGACGCTCAACGCCTGCTCGAGCGCGTCCAGGCCGAGCTGCGCCGGCGCCGAGGTCGGTACGATGGGGGCCCCCTCGTAACGCGTGCCCTGCAGCAGGTCTTCGACGTCGGAGCTCACCAATTCCAGCCACTCCTCATCGACCAGGTCACGCTTCGTGAGCGTCACGACCAGCTGGCTCACACCCAGCAGTTCAACGATCGCCAGGTGCTCCTTCGTCTGAGGCATGACCCCCTCGTCGGCAG
This sequence comes from Gemmatimonadota bacterium, assembly GCA_036338615.1. Classification (GTDB taxonomy): domain Bacteria; phylum Gemmatimonadota; class Gemmatimonadetes; order Longimicrobiales; family Gaopeijiaceae; genus UBA1138. The sequence continues at coordinate 1,228 of JAYZBT010000038.1, read as the reverse complement.
CGACGACGAGCAAGACCAGGTCCATGCCCGCGGCTCCCGCCACCATGGTGCGTACGAACGCCTCGTGGCCAGGCACGTCCACCACCCCCAGCCGAGCCTCCGGAAGCACCAATTCCGCAAACCCCAGTTCGATCGTGATGCCACGGGCTTTCTCCTCCTTGAGCCGATCGGTATCGACACCGGTGAGCGCCTGTACCAGCGCGGTCTTTCCGTGATCGACGTGCCCGGCGGTACCGAGGATGAGCCGTCTCACGCGCCCACCCCTTCGTCCGCAGGCAGCAGTCCGCCGAGAAAGCGAAGAGACTTGAGCGGTTTGGATACCAGATGGTACGCCACGAAGTCGGAGAGCACGCCTAGATGTCGGCGCGCATGAGTGAACTCCCGTTCGAGGTCGGCCGTGATGAGGCTCGCAATCTGGCCGCGAGCGATTGGCCCTACGCGAGGCCCGGCGGCACCCTCGGCACAATCGGCGCACCGTACGCCACCGGCCGCGAAGTCGAACCGGCCGACTTCGTCCTCCGTCAGCGGCTCGCCACAACGCACGCAGGGGTCGAGCTGGGGGGCGAACCAAAACGCCTCCGTAATGCGCCACACCGCCGAGAGGGCGGCGGCCGGTACCCGAGCGGTATCGATCGATTCCAAAGAGTCGAGTCCCTGTTCGAGCGCGGAGAGCAACTCGATGTTTCGTTCCTGGTCGGCGTGAGCGAGCACCAGCTCGGCCACCGCGGCCGCCCCGGCGAAGCGCAAGACGTCCCCACCGAGTCCCTCACGGAGCTGCGAGCAGCTGAAGTCCTTCATGGTGTGCAGCTCACGGTTCGGCTTCACGTACGCCGTGAGCGTTCCGGTCGCGAACGTCGTGACCGCCGTGCTACCCTTGCCGCTGCGGGTGCGCACTCCGCGGGCCATTACGGAGAGAAGCCCTAGTTCCTCAGTGTAGAAGCGCAGGATGCGACTCGTGTCGCCATAGTCGTGGGACCGCAGCAGCACCGCGCGGGTGCTGACGGGTGCCATTAGTGCCCTTCGCGAATCTGGCGAAGTAGGTCGGCTCTGTTCTGTTCGTACCGCGTGCGCTCGGTGGCGCTGGGCTTCGCCCTGGCCTCGAACGCGACGTCCAGACGGGCAACATTGACGAGCAGCCCATGCCGATCTGGGGCGGGTGGCGCCCTCTTCACGGTGGCCCACGAGAGACCGGTCCCTCGAAGCGCGTAGAGCCCCATGCCAGCGAGCA
>JAYZBT010000037.1:0-5493 GCA_036338615.1 Gemmatimonadota bacterium | reverse complement strand
GGAGCAGACGAAGAGCCAGGTGAAGGGGCAGGTCATGCTGTCGCTCGAATCGACAGGAGCCAGGCTGTACCGCCTCGCCTCGTTCGCGCTCCATCGGGAGCCGTTCCGAGGGCTCGACGGTCTGTTGCAGAAGATCGACTCCGTGAGTGTAGCCGATGTGTGCCGGGTCGGCGCGGAGTACTACGACCCGAACCGTCAGCTGGTCGTACGACTGGGGCCGGACGCATAGCGCGGAGGCGCATTCTGATGATGGATGCGTCGAATCACTGGAAATCACAAGAACAGGGGCGTGAGGAGCAGATGCTGATCGGTGTTCCGAAGGAGATCAAGAGTGACGAGTATCGTGTGGCGGTGACGCCTGCAGGCGTAGAGATGCTCACACAGGCTGGGCATGAGCTCGTGATCGAAAAGGGTGCTGGGCTGGGCAGCGGATTCACCGATGACTTCTACTTGAACGCCGGTGCGCGACTCGTAGACAGCGCTGAGGAAGTCTGGGCTCGCGCCGAGATGATCATGAAGGTCAAGGAGCCCATCGAGGTCGAGTGGCCCCGCATGCGCGGCGGCCAGGTCCTCTTCACCTACTTCCACTTCGCCGCCGACGATGGGCTGACGAAAGCGTGCGTCGACTCCGGAGCCATAGCGATCGCCTATGAGACGGTCGAACTGCCAACGGGAGAGTTGCCCCTGCTCACCCCCATGAGTGAGGTCGCGGGCCGCATGGCGGTCCAGGAAGGCGCGAAGTACCTCGAGCGACCCCAGGGCGGGCTCGGCGTCCTCCTCGGGGGTGTCCCGGGTGTGCTTCCGGGCAAGGTGCTCATCCTCGGTGCCGGTGTCGTTGGTACCAATGCGGCGAAGATGGCCGCGGGAATGGGTGCGCGCGTCCACATGATGGACATCAACCTCGAGCGCCTGCGCTATCTCGACGACGTGATGGCGGCCAACGTGAACCTCCTCTACAGCACCCGCTACGCGATCCGGAAGCAGATTCAGGATGCCGACCTCGTCATCGGAGCCGTGCTCATCCCCGGGGCCAAGGCGCCGCATCTGATCACGCGCGAAGACCTCGGGCTCATGCGGCCAGGATCGGTGATCGTGGACGTAGCGGTCGACCAGGGAGGTTGCGTGGAAACGATCAAGCCGACTACGCATCAGGACCCTGTCTACACGGTCGACGGCGTGATTCACTACGCCGTGGCGAATATGCCCGGCGCCGTGCCGCGGACGAGTACGCTCGCGCTTACGAATGCCACATTACCGTACGCGATGGCGTTGGCGGGCAAGGGCTGGAAGCAGGCGTGCCTCGACGATTCCGCGCTCAAGCTCGGGGTAAATGTCGTGGGCGGACACATCACGTACCCCGCCGTCGCAGAGGCTTGCGGCTTGGAGTGCCGCAGCACGGACGACTTTCTGGCTTGAGCTCTCTCGTCCGATTTCGTCGACTACCGTCGAACCCCGACCTCCCGCTGCCGAGCCGTGCAACGCCTCACGCGGCCGGCTACGACATTCGTTCCGCCGAGCAGGAAGTCGTGCTCGAGTCCGGCGACATTCGGCTCGTCAGTACGGGTTTGCTGATGGAGCTTCCGGAGGGTATGGAGTGCCAGGTCAGGCCGCGCTCGGGGCTCGCGCTCAAACATGGGATCACGCTGCCCAACAGCCCGGGTACGATCGACCCGGACTATCGCGGTGAACTCCGAATTATCATGCAAAACCTCGGTCCGCAGGCCGTGACGTTACACCGCGGTGAGCGGATCGCCCAGCTGGTTTTTTCCCGGTTCGAGGCCCCCGAAGTGGTCGAGGTCGACGAGTTGAGCGAGACCGCGAGAGGCAAGGGTGGCTTCGGTAGCACCGGAACGTCCTAAACGCCTACGGGACACTGGCATCCCGGCTCAAGTAAACGTATGTTCTCAGGCCTTTCAGACGCGGGAAAGGGGCCAACGTAGGTCTAAAAGTGGTTTTACAGGGTCATGGGGCCCTCCTCAACAGAGAATCTGATATTTGTCCGCACTGAGCGATTGGTTCGGCTCGGGGCGTCTCGTCCCGGTAAATGACATCGCCGTCGATCTAGGCACGGCGAACACGCTCGTATATGTGAAGGGTGAGGGCATCGTTCTCAACGAGCCCTCGGTGGTCGCAGTGAACCGAGGGACTCGGCGCATCATGGGCATCGGCTTGGAAGCCAAGCGCATGCTCGGCAGGACGCCGGAGGGCATCGAAGCGATTCGACCGCTGAAGGACGGCGTCATCGCGGACGTGGACATCACTGAGTTGATGCTGCGGCACTTCCTCAAGCAGGTGACGCAAAAGCGCGTCTTCCGCATCAAGCCGCGGGTCGTGGTGGGTGTGCCTTCGGGCATCACCGAGCTGGAACGGCGCGCGGTTCGCTCGTCCGCCATGTCGGCGGGTGCCAAGGCCGTCTACATGGTGGACGAACCGATGGCGGCCGCCGTCGGGGTCGGGCTTCCCGTCGAGACCCCGACCGGGAACATGGTGATCGACATCGGTGGTGGCACCACCGAAATCGCTGTCATCGCGCTGTCTGGTATCGTCTCGAACACATCGATCCGCGTGGGTGGCGACGAACTCGACACGGCCATCGTGACGTTCCTGCGTAAGAACTACAACCTGCTCATCGGGGAGCCGACCTCGGAGGCCATCAAGATCCAGGTCGGCTCGGCGTTCGACTTCGGTGAAGAGCGCGAGATGGAAGTGAAGGGCCGGGACCTCGTTTCTGGCATCCCGAAGACCGTGACCGTGCATTCGCAGGGGGTCCGCGAGTGCATCCAGGAGCCGATCCAAGCCATCGTCGAGGCGGTTCGTCGCGCGCTCGAGATCACGCCGCCGGAGCTGTCGTCGGACATCGTGGACCGAGGCATCGTCATGACCGGCGGTGGAGCTCTGATCCGCGGCCTCGATCTGCTCTTGCAGCACGAGACCAATCTCCCGATCCACGTGGATGAAGAGCCGCTCACGTGTGTCGTGCGCGGTGCGGGGCGCATCCTGGACGACATGCAAAAATACCGCACGGTTCTAGTCCCGTAGAGCGGGGAGGGAGGTAAGGGGGTGCCGGCGTACGGACCAGAGCCGGAGACCAACGGAGGCCGTCAGAAGGGCATACTAGCGGCCACGTTCTTGATCCTCGCGCTCTCGACGTCGTACCTGCCTGCAAGCGTCCAGCAGCGCATCGCATGGTCGATGAGGGTGACGATCCTGGTTCCGTTCCTGGCGACGCAGGATCGCCTCACCGTCGCCCAGTTGAACGCCCGGGACGTTGGCGGCCTCATGCGCCAACTCGACTCGATGACGGCCCTGTCGTCTACGCGGGCGGTTCTCGTCGAAGAGAACCGTGATCTTCGCGAACTGCTCGGCCTCGCGGACCGGGCCGAGCCGTCGTTCCTGCCGGCGACCGTGCTGCGTCCGGGCACGCAAGGCTCGGAGCGATTCTTCTTCGTGGACGTGGGCCGGGCCCACGGAATCTACGAGGGCGCCTCGGTGGTGACCCAAGACGGCCTCGTGGGCAAGATCCTCGACGTCCGGGAGGAAATCTCGTCGGGAATGGACTGGACGCATCCGGACTTCAGCGCGAGCGCGATGCTGCAGGACGGCTCGATGTTCGGCCTCGTCGAGAACCGGCCCGGCGACTTTCGTGAGGTGGACCGGCTCGTGTTCGACGGCACGGCCTACAACGAAGAGGCGTTGCCGGGCACGGTGGTGCTCACCAGCGGGTTCGGCGGGGTATACCCGCAGGGGATTCCGATCGGGGTAGTCGACGAAGTGGAGGACACGCAGGGGGGGTGGCGCAAGAGCTACTACCTGCGGGCGATGGTCCAGCCAGGGTCGGTCCGGCACGTGCTCGTCACCAGGAGACCGGCCGAAGCGGACGTGTCAGCTCTCTGGCTGGCGGATTCACTGCAGGCTATGGAACCCGCGAGTGGCGAGGGCAGGAGGCCGTGAGGACCGACGGCCGTGTCTGGGTCCTCTGTGTAGGCCTCGCGCTGGCGCATCTGTTGCTCCATGTCGGGCTTGCCATCGGACGCGCCGCGCCGGACCTGCTCACCGTGGCGCTCTTACTGGGCGCGCGGGAGATAGGCATGGGGCGCGCGGCGGGGCTTGGGCTGTTCTTCGGCCTGCTCGAGGATGCGCTCAGCGTGCTCTCGTTCGGCGCCAACAGCGTGGCGATGACCGTGGTCGGCGCTCTCGGCGCCGTGACCCGGGACCTCTTCGTGGGCGACTCGCTGCTCTTTCTCGTTTCGTACTTCGTGATCGGGAAGTGGACCCGCGACCTGGTGCACTGGGTGATGGTGGGTGAGAGCTTGAGGGCGCCCTTCGTCGAACAAGTCGTGGTACAGGGCCTGATCGGAGGGCTGTACGCTGCGCTGGTCGGTGTTCTTCTGCTGGGAATCCCGGGACTCGGGAAAGGGGCCCAGGTATGAACGTCCATCACGCCCACGAGCGTCGGCGGCGGGCCCGGGGTGCGCAGCTGGCGCTCGCGGTCATTCTCGGAGTGCTCGCGGCTGCCTTCTTCCGAATCCAGGTGTTGGGCTCGGACGCATGGGAACTGAGGGCGACGTCGAACAGGATTCGTCAGCTTCCGCTGCTGGCTCCGCGCGGCATCATTTACGACCGCTACGGCGAGATTCTCGTCGACAACGTGCCGGGATACTCCATCACGTTGCTTCCCGGTCCGCTCGATGAAGCGCGCGAGACGCTCGAGCGCATGAGCCAGTACGTCGACATGTCCGAGCAACGAATCGAACGAGCGCTCGCCACGCTGAGCCTGTATGGTAGAGAAGTCGTAGTCGACGCGGACGCGGACTTCGAGGTTGTGAGTGTACTCGAGGAACGGCGCGCCGAGTTCCGCGGCCTGTACGTCGACATGCGCCCGCGCCGCAGATATCGGCTCGGGGATGCCGCGGGACACGTACTCGGATACGTCGGTGAGATCTCGCCGGAAGAGTTGGAGTCGGAAGCGTTCTCCGCGGACCGCTACCGTCAGGGCGTGATCGTCGGCAAGGAGGGCCTCGAGCAGCAATACGAGCAACGACTGCAAGGCCGGCAAGGACTGCGCTACCTCGAGTTCGACGCGCGCCAGCGGATCGTCGGTGATTTTGCCGGCGCACCCACGGACCTGGGCGAGCCGGGGCAAGACCTGCGTCTCAATCTCGATATGGAACTGCAGGCTTGGATCCACTCCATCTTCCCCGACTCGCTGTCGGGGGCGGTCGTCGCGTTGGACCCCTCGGATGGCGGCGTCCTGGCGCTGTACTCGGCCCCGTCGTACGACCCCAACGACTTCGTGGGAGGCATCGGCACCGAGGTGTGGGCGGGTCTCATCGAGGACGAGGGCATTCCGTTGTACCACCGGGCGGTGGTCGGAACGTATCCGCCCGCCTCTACGTGGAAACTGGCGACCGCGGCCATCGCGCTCGACCTCGGATTGGTGACGCCCGACGAGTACATGGCCGAGCCGTGCACCGGTTCTTACACGTTCGGGAG
>JAYZBT010000036.1:0-15947 GCA_036338615.1 Gemmatimonadota bacterium | reverse complement strand
CGCCCGCCCGGATGAACTCGAGCAGGTGTCGCACCTCGGGAATCGCTTCCGCTTCGGTGTCGGCCCGTTCGAGCGCCTGTGAGAGATTCAGGTTCGAGCTGAAGAGAATGCGGTACGCCTGCTTGAGCGCCTTGCGCACGTCGTCGGAGAAGCCTCGTCTCTCCAGGCCGACGGTGTTCAACCCGTAGAGCTTGGGAGGATTTCCGGCCGCACGACAGTAGGGCGGCACGTCCTGAGGAATTCGTGACCCACCGCCCACGAAGGCGTGCGCGCCGATCCGGACGAACTGATGAATTGGAGTGAGGCCGCCGACGATCACCCAGTCCTCGATGACGACGTGGCCTCCCATGTTCACCGCGTTGGACAGAATGACGTGGTTGCCGAGTTCGCAGTCGTGCGCGACGTGCGTATACGCCATGAGCAGGCAGTCGCTGCCCACGACGGTCCTGCCGGCCGCGGACGTGCCCCGATTGAGCGTCGCGAACTCGCGCACGACCGTTCGGTCCCCGATCTTTAGCGTGGTCGCCTCGCCTTGGAACTTGAGGTCCTGGGGGTCCGTCCCGAGCGCCGCTCCGTTCGCGATCCGGCAGTCTTCGCCCACCGATGTATCGCGCTCTATGAGCACCCGCGGACCGATGTCGGTCCCGTCCCCGATGCGGACGCGAGGACCCACGAGGGCCCAGGGCCCCACGGATACGCCCTGACCGAGCTCAGCCGTGGGATCGACGATCGCGGTCCCGTGAACTACGGTCTCTCCCCTGGTTCCAACCGTAACATCGCTCATCTGTCGACAATCCTCGCCATCAGGTCCGCTTCGGCCGCAAGCTTGCCCTCGACGTATGCGCAACCACGCATCTTGCAGACCTGTCTTCGGTACTTCGTCAGCTCCAGCTCGAAGACGATCGTATCACCCGGGGTGATCGGCCGCCGCCATTTCACGTTATCCAGCGACATGAAATACACGACTTTGTCCTCGCAGTTCTCGATCTGATCCATGAGTAGGAGACCGCCGACCTGGGCCATCGCTTCGATGACGAGCACGCCGGGCATCACTGGGTGCCCGGGATAGTGGCCCTGAAAGAACGGTTCATTGATGGTGACGTTCTTGATCCCGACGATACGCTTGCCTGCCTCATACTCCGTGATGCGGTCCACGAGCAGCATCGGGTACCGATGGGGTAGGTACCGCATGATCTTGGCGATATCAATGACGGGCGTACGCTCCGACCGGAGCGCCTTCTCGGCGATCGCCCGGGCGAGCGCCACGTTGCCGCGGTGGCTCGGCCGCTCGGTCACGACATGCGCATTGATGCGGGCGCCGATGAGCGCCAGGTCTCCGACCACATCGCCCACCTTGTGCCGAAGAAACTCGTCCCCGAAGCGAAGTCCGTCGTTCATGACCCCGTCTTCGTCGAGCACGACGGTGTTCTCGAGCGATGCCCCGAGCGCGAGCCCGCGCGCGTGCAATGCCTCTGCGTCCTCCTTGAAGCCGAAGGTCCGCGCCGAGGCCAGGTCGGTGCCAAAGGCCTCCGCCGCGGCCGAGAAAGAGCCGAATCGCCTCCCGATGGCCTGGTGCGCGAAGTCGATCGTGGCCGACACGCGCAGGCCCGCACCCTTCGTGGCCACATACGACTGGCCGGGGTCGCCGTCCACGGTCAACGGCTCGCCAACGCTCACGACACGCGCTTCGGCATCTTGCTCGATCGGCACGGCATCGCTCAGCGCACTGAAGTAGTCCCGGAACGACCCGTCACGGATGGGGATCTCGGGGCCCGTCAGATCGAGCCGGACGTTGTCGATTCCGGAGGCGCCGATTGCGGCCATGACGTGCTCCACGGTCAGCACTCGGGCCTCACCACAGGCGAGGGTCGTGCCGAGCTCGGTGTCCACCACGCGGTCGAGTCGAGCCGGCACTTCCGGCGAGCCGTCCAGATCGACCCGCACGAAGCGAACACCCGTCCCGGGCTCGGCGGCGCGAAACGTGAGCGTCGCGGCCTCACCCGAATGGACACCACAGCCCTGGAGGGCGATTTCCTTGGAGATCGTGCGCTGACGGGGAGCGCTCATGTAACCTCGTTGAAGGGAGAACAAGCCAAGCTAATCACACAGTGTTTACGGATCTAACCGGGCCGCGTTCCGCGCTCCGACCCCACCCGACAATTCCTCCACCGCCGACTCCAACTGTTCGAGGCGTTTCACGAGCCGCGGAAGCCGCGCGAGGCGCGCCTGCTTCTTCATCTGCTCTCGATGCGGGCGTGCGGGATGACCCGACATCGTCTCCCCTGCCGGCACGTCCCGCATGAGTTTGGTGGCGATCGCGAGGCGAGCTCCGTCGCCGATCTCGAGGTGATTGCTCACGCCGACCTGGCCACCCATCCAGACTCCCGTACCGATGCGCACGGAGCCGGCCACGCCGACCAGGGCCGCGAACAACGAAAGTGCGCCCACCCGGACGTTGTGCGCCATGTGCACCAGGTTGTCGAGCTTCGAGCCACGGCCGATCACGGTGTCCCCCAAGGACCCGCGATCGAGCGTGCTGTTGGCGCCGACCTCCACGTCGTCTTCGACGATGCAGCGCCCGACCTGCGGCATCTTCAGGTGCGCCCCGTCCACAAAAGTGAAGCCGAAGCCGTCCGAACCCACGCGCGCACCCGAGTGAAGCACTACGCGGTCGCCCACCGAGCAATCGTGGTAGACGACGACGTGTGGGTAGAAGAGGCAGTCGCACCCCACCTCTGCACTCTGGCCCACTACGCAATGCGCGCCGATGCGAGACCGGGCGCCGATTGAGGCACCGTCCTCGATCACCGCGTAGGGACCGATCCGGATGCCCTCTCCTAGGGAGACGCCCTTCCCGATCACCACGGTGGGGTGCACGTCGGGAACCCACACCGGATCCGGGTGAAAGTGAGCCAGGACGGTCCGAAGAGCCGGGTAGGCTTCGTCGACCGCCACGTATGGGATGCCCTCCGGCACGTAGGACTCCAAGTCGCACGAGACCAGGTAGGCCCCCGCCGCCGACTCCGACACGTAACGCACGTAGCGTTTGGTGGCCAGAAACGCGACGTGGTCTCCGCCGGCGATCTCGTCGACCGGGCCGATGCCGCCGACCGCGGTATCGCCATCCCCCTCCAGTCGGCCTCCGACGAGTTGCGCGAGTCGAGCCAACGTCATTCTAGAATCGATCACAGGCCAGGCGCTCCGTGCTCGCTGATAAGGAAAAGGGCCCACGAGCGCACTATGCGCCGTGGGCCCCGATCGTCCGTCACATGCCTTCGTCACGTACGTCCGTCACATACGACCGACGCTCGTCTGGAAACCGCTACCGCTGCCCTCCGGGCGCTGCGGCCGCCACTAGACGACGCAGGACCTCCTGGGTCAGGTCGAGGGTCGGGTCCGCCGAAATGATGGATCCGGCGGCGGCGTCGAGGATCATCGCGTAGTTACCCTCTTCGCGTAGAGCTTCGATCACAGCCGTGATCTTGTCCATGATCGGCTGGACCAGCTCGGCTCGCCGCTGGCCCGCTTCCTGCTCGAGCTGGCCAGTCCGCTGCTGATACTCCGTCATCTTGACCTGCAGTTGCTGCTCCCGGTTGGCCTTGGCCTCCGGTGAAAGCGTCAGCTGCTGCTGCTGCAACTGCTGGTTCATGTTCTCCAGCTCCGCCTCCAGGCGCTGGATCTCGACCTGAGCGGCCTCCAACTCACTGTCGAACTGAGCCTGGGCCTCCGCCGAGCCAGGAGCACCCTGGACGATCTCTGCAGAGTTGATGTAGCCGATCTTTACCGTCTGCGCCTCAACGGTATCCGCGCTCAACAGGGCGGCCAACGCTAGGGGCGCGAGCAAAATGCGTCGCATTGTCCAGTACTCCGTCAAAAAAGTGCACCACGGCCTACTAAGCTCTAGAAACCCGGCCCCATTTTGAAGTGGAGCTGCCATCCGGGCGTCGTCTTATCAAATCCATACGCATAGTCGAGCCCAATAGGTCCGAACGGCGTCACGAGCGACATGCCGATCCCGGCCCCACGGAACATGCGCGTCGGGTCGAAATCGCCGGGCTTGTGCCACACATTACCGGCATCGTAGAAGAACGACAGCCCGACCTGGCCACCCAGGCGAACGGCGTATTCAGCGGTCACGCTCAGGAACGCGTTACCCAGCCGGTCGATTTCGTTGATGCCCCCTGCCCGTTCCGCGTAGTAACCGAGGGGTGTGATCGTCGTCTCGTCGTAGCCGCGCAGGTTCTGGCCGAACTGCACGCCGCCCATCCAGAAGCGATCGAATGGGAAGGCGGACGCGTCACCGAAGACGGCGCCGCCCCTCACCGTGAGGCCCAGCGCGAACTGTACGCCACCGCCCGGGGTCCCTCCTTCTTCCATGCCTCCAGCGCCGATGGGTACCCACCAGTTCGCGTCGGCCAGAACACGAGTGAACTGACCGTCGCCACCGAGCAGGCCACCGTTGCCCTCGATGTTGATGTTCTGGCGCGACCCGCTGGTGGGAAAGAGCGGGTGATTCAGCGTCTGCCGCGTCAGACCCAACGTGACCTGGCTCTGCACGCCCGGCGGGCGCCCGAAGAGCGAGGTGTCGTCCGAGCTGTCGAACTGTTCGTAGGCCGTCCGCGACAATCCGTATCCGATGAATACGCGGGTGGACCTCGAGGCCGGCCACGGGAAACCGAAGCGGGTGCTCATTCCAACCCGGCGGCGCCGGCCGGTAGAGAACTGGAAGAAGCGGTCCCGCGAATTGAAGAGCGTCAGCGATCCCGATACCAGGCTCTGAAGGAGCGCCGGGTCGGTGTAGCTCGCCTCGAAGCTGTTCAGGTAGCGTCCGAAGTCCCAACGGAGACTGCCTGCCTTCGCTTGCCCGAACAGGTTGGGCTGCTCGTATCCGATGAAACCCGAGAGGCCGACGCCGCCGCCGACCGAGGTGCCGAAGTTCACGGAACCGGTCTGCTTTTCGACGACGTTGAAGGTGATGTCCACGTCACCATCGTCGGTGGGCACGATGTCCGGAAACGGCCCGGGGGTCTCGAAGAAACCCAAGCCCGAGATGTTCTGGTAGCTCTGCAACACGCGGTCCTGACTATACACGTCTCCGGGCAGTACGAAGATCTGGTTCCGGATCACCCATTCGTAGGTGTATTCATTGCCCGAGATCGATACGCGATTGACGAGCGCCGGCGAGCCTTCCGTGATCTCCCAACTGGCTTCGATGGTGGGCGGGGCCCCGTTCTGACCGGGGAGTTTGTTCGTGACGGGCGTAATGCGGGCATACAGGTAGCCTTCGTTCCGATACCGCTCCTCGGCCATCTGGATCGCGTTCTGGAACTCACCGTAGTCGAAGATCTGCCCGTCCTCTTCCTCCTCATCGTCTCGGCCGAAGCCCAGACTGCTCAAGATGCCGCCGCTACTGGTCCTGAAGCCGGCTTCCAGCTCCTCGGTCGTGAAGCGGCGGTTCCCCTCGACCGTGAACGAGCCGAGTCGGTACTGCTCACCCTCGTCGACCTCGATGATCACGCTCGCCTTCCCTGTGGTCGGGTCGACCACAACGGTGTCCGAAAGCACTTGGAAGTCCAGGTAGCCACGTCCGCTGTACAGTTGTGGCAGCTCGACCTGCAGGTCTTCGGAGAATCGAAGCTGATCGAAACTCCCGTTTCGGAACCACCAGAAGCCCTCGGCCTTGGTCGACATGGTGCCGCGCAGCTGATCGTCGCTGAGGTGCTCGTTCCCGACGAACTCCATTTGCGCGATGGTGACCCGCCGACCCTCGATGACGTCGAAGAAGATGTCGATCGCGTTGTCTTCGCCTTCGACGTCCTCCAGCCGCTCGGTGATCTGCACGAACGGAATCCCGTCCTTCGCGAGCTCGGCCCGAATGTATTCCTTGGCGTCGAGGATGCGCTGCGGGTTGAACGGGAAGTCCTGCCTCAGCCCGACCGTATCCCGAACTTCTCTCGCCGAGATGTGTTCGAGGCCGATGAACTGGATGTTGCGAACCCGTTCCCGTTCCTGGACCTCGATGACCAACTCGACGGGAGACACACCACGAGCTCGCACGAGGACATCCTTGAACAGGCCGCTCGCGAGCAGGGCCTTGATGCCGCGTTGAATGTCACGGTAGGTCACCTCCTCACGCGGCTCCACACCGAAGAGCGATACGATGGACTGGGCCTGGATGCGTTCCGAGTTGCCCTCGACGACCACTGTGTCGACGGCCACCAGCCCGGTTTGGCCGGCCTGAGCGACGACGGGTGTAGGAGACGCCAGCCCCATGACGCCGAAGAAGGCCGCCGCCAAGGCGGTGACCTTCTTCGCGCGGAGGCCGACGGGGAAGTCTCGAAGAAAGGTGCGGTTCATCACGTCTTGGTCGCCGACTCCGCTCGCAGGGTCAGGCGTTCTCCTTCAGGATCAGCGTCCACTTCGATCTCGTCTCCGGGACTGAGCTCAGCCATCAGAATCTTCTCGGAGAGCGGATCTTCGAGATACCTCTGGATCGCCCGCCGCAACGGCCGCGCGCCGAACCTCTCGTCGTAGCCCTCGTCGACGAGGAATTGGATCGCGGCATCTGTGAACGTGAACGACATGTCCTCTTCTTCCAGGCGCGCGCGTACGTCCGCGAGCAGGATGTGCACGATCTCGGCGATCTCCGCCTTCGTGAGTGCGTGGAAGACGATGGTGTCGTCCACCCGGTTCAAGAACTCAGGGTTGAAGGCCCGTTCGATTTCCTTGCGGACCTTGTCCTTCATGATCTCGTAGCTGCTTTGCGGGTCGGCAGACTGGAAGCCAAGGCCCCCGCCCTTGGTGATGTCCCGCGCGCCCAGGTTCGACGTCATGATCAAAACGGTGTTCTTGAAGTCGATCACGCGGCCGTAGTTGTCCGTCAGGTGACCTTCGTCGAGAACCTGCAGCAGGATGTTGAAGACGTCGGGGTGGGCCTTCTCGATCTCGTCCAGGAGAACGACTGAATACGGCCGGCGTCGTACCGCCTTGGTGAGCGCGCCCGAGTCCTCGTAGCCGACGTATCCAGGAGGCGCACCGATGAGTCGTGATACGGAGAACTTCTCCATGTACTCGCTCATGTCGACGCGAATCATCGCGTCACGGTCCGCGAACAGGAATTCCGCCAGCGCCCGTGCCAGTTCGGTCTTCCCGACGCCGGTCGGCCCCGAGAAAATGAACGATCCGATGGGACGCCTGGGATCCTTGAGCCCCGCACGGCTACGACGTATCGCACGGCTGATCGCCTCGATCGCGTCCTGCTGACCGACGATGCGCTTGTGCAACTCGTCCTCCATGTGCACCAAGCGCTCCGACTCCGTCTCCCGAATGCGCGTTACCGGAACCCCCGTCCAGCGGCTGACAATGAACGCCACGTCCTCGGAAGAGATCTCGGGTCGGTGGCTCTTACGCTCCTCCTCCCAAGCCTCCTGCTGCTGACGGATCGACTGGCTGAACTCGCGCTCCTCATCCCTGAGCTCCGCCGCACGCTCGAAGTCCTGGTTGCCGATCGCCTCTTCCTTACGCGTTGCGATCTCCGCGAGTTGCTCCTTGAGCTCCTCGACCTCCGGCGGCGGTACCGCGTTGGCGATACGAGCACGCGCTCCCGCCTCGTCGATCACATCGATCGCCTTGTCGGGCAGGAAGCGGTCGGTGATGTACCGGTCGGCGAGCTTGGCCGCATTCTCGATGGCGTCGTCGGGGATCACGATCCGATGGTGGTCCTCGTAGTGACCGCGCAACCCCTTGAGGATCTCCACGGTCTCCCCCGCCGATGGCGGATCGACGATGACCGGCTGGAAGCGCCGCTCGAGCGCCCCGTCCTTCTCGATGTACTTCCGGTACTCGTTCAGCGTCGAAGCGCCGATGCACTGCAGCTCCCCGCGCGCGAGCGCCGGCTTGAGCATATTGGACGCGTCGATGGCACCCTCGGCCGCGCCGGCACCGACGAGCGTGTGCATCTCGTCGATGAAGAGGATGACGGTCTGCGCCTGTTGGATCTCGCTCATCACGGCCTTCAACCGCTCCTCGAACTGCCCGCGGTACTTGGTGCCCGCGATGACCGCAGCCATGTCGAGCGCAAGAACCCGGTAGTCCTTGAGCGCTTCCGTGATCTCGCCGCGCGAGATCAACTGGGCCAGACCTTCCACGATGGCGGTCTTGCCCACGCCGGGCTCACCGATGAGCACGGGATTGTTCTTCTTTCGACGACATAGAATCTCCACGACCCGTTCGATCTCATCAGTGCGCCCAATGGTTGGATCGAGCTTGTCCTGGCGCGCCAGCTCCGTGAGGTCACGGCAGAAGTGATCGAGCGCCGGAGTCTTGGATTTCTTGTCGCCTTTGCCGACCGAAGCGCCGGATCCCCCGCCGCCGATGCCGGCGGGCTCGGAGGGCGAAACGTCGGAACCGAGGACCTTGAGCGTTTCGCCCCGGGCCTCTTCCAGGCTGACGCCGAGAGAGTTCAGCACCTGGGCCGCAATCCCTTTTTCCTCCCTCAGAAGGCCCAGCAGCAGGTGCTCCGTACCGACGTAGGAGTGGTTGAACTCACGCGCCTCCGCCATCGCGAACTCCAAGACCTTCTTGGCCCGGGACGTATACGGCAGCTCACCGAGCGCGATCGTCGCTTTGCCTTTACGCACAGACTCCTCGACTCTCTCGTGAATCTGCTCGAGGTCGACGTCGAGGTTCGTGAGCACTGCCGTTGCTACGCCCTCGCCTTCGCGGATGAGGCCGAGCAAGATGTGTTCGGTACCCACATAGTCGTGCTGCAAGCGGATGGCCTCTTCGCGCGCCATCGCCAGCACTTTTCTCACGCGGTCCGTGAAATTGTAGTTCATCGTCCGTCCGGACTGTCGTTCGGGGGTTGATCGGCGGCCGACGCGTCGTCCGACGTGACGTCCCCCTCGGAAGCAAGGATGCGGCGCACATACGCCGCGCGGTGCGTGTCACCTTCGGATGATGGAAGCTCACGCCCCGCGGCCTGCTCCAGATGAGCCGGCTGAGTGAAAATCATCATCTTGTTCAGCGTGTATACACGAAGCCCTGGGAGTAGTTTCAGGGATAACCCTAGGCGTACACCCGAAAGCAAATTCATCAATTCCTCGAAGGAAAGCGACCGAGCGTACCGCAAAAGCCCGTACGCTCTCCAGATCTTGTCCTCGGTCACGGCGCGCGCGTCGCGCACCAGAACCTGCCTCGCCTGCACTTCCTTCTGAATCACCTCGCGCGCGACCTTGTCGAGGTGATCCACGAGGTCCTCTTCGGTCTTGCCCAACGTCGTTTGGTTGGAGACCTGGAAGAAGTTGCCCACGACCTCGGAACCCTCGCCGTACAGGCCGCGGACGGTAAGATCGAGCTCACCGAGTCCACGCAGCACCCACTCGATTTGCTTCGTGAGCACGAGGCCGGGCAGGTGCATGAAGACCGATGCTCGCAGACCGGAGCCGACGTTGGTCGGGCAACTGGTGAGGAAGCCGAACTCATGGTGGTAGGCGTAAGGCAATTCCCGACCGAGTTCTTCGTCGAGTCGGTCCACGATTCGCCACGCCTCCCTGATGCGGAGGCCTGAGAGCAAGCTTTGCACACGCAGATGGTCCTCTTCGTTTACCATCACGCTGACGGGATCACGGCTCGATAAGTGAACGGCCGTCCCCTGCGGCGGACCATCGTCCTGGTCCCCGAGTAAGTCCCGGGTGACCAGCCGCCGTTCCAGCAGAATGCGACGCGTGCGCGTCACCACGTCCGGCATCTCGAGCAGTGTCCCACCCGTAAGAGGCTCGGCGCGCTCGACCGCGCTCTTGAAGAGCCGCAAAACGGCCTCCCGGTCATTCACCCGCGCCCGCGGACCGAACGCGTGGCCCTGCAGGTTGCGCGCGAGCCGAACCCGCGTGGACAGGACGATGTCGGCGTGGTCGCCGCTCGCCTCGAGCCAACTGAGCCCGTAGTCCGGTATCGTCGTGAAGTCGTTCATCCTCTGTACTCGCTCACGCGGGGGGTCCTCATGCCGGCTCCATGGATCGAATCTGATCCCTCACCTCCGCCGCCCGCTCAAAGTCCTCAGCCTCGATGGCGCGATGAAGCTTACGCCGTAGCCCGTCGAGGCGTTTCTCCATGTCGGACGCCGTCGGATCGGGCGGGAGGTACACCTTACCCACGTGCTGCACGCTCCCGTGTATACGACGAAGCAAGCGCCTCAGATGAGGCTCGAACGTCTGGTAACAGTGCGGACACCCGAGACGCCCGGTCTCGCAGAACTGGGCGAAGGTGAGGCCGCAGAACGAGCATTGGTGGTCGGAAGCGACGTCGTCGTCCTGCCCACGCTCGTCGCCCATTTGCGCGAGGAAGTCGGTCAGCGGGAAGTTCGTGGACGCCGGAGCGGGCTCGAGGCCCTTCTCAGCCGCGCACGCCTCGCACAGATGGAATGTGGACATCTCGTCCTTCACGATCTGCGTGAAATTCACGATCGCGTCGGAGGAGCCACAATTGTCACAGATGTTGTCGGGCATCTGGAACGAGTGTTGGTGACGTCGGCTGGACCCCGACTACCGTCCGGAGACGGTGGCCAGGACCCTCTTCAACGCAAGCTACACCTGAGGTGCCGGTTGGAGCCGTGCTCCGCGAAGTTCCAGAATCCGGTCCGCGCGAGCGGCTAGTTCGCCGTTGTGCGTTACGATCACCATCGAGAGCCCCCGCTGTTCGCGAAGGCGAAACAGGAGTTCGTGAAGACGCTCGCTGGTCTCGGTATCCAAGTTGCCGGAAGGCTCGTCAGCGAGCAGCACGAGCGGTTCGTTCACGAGTGCCCTTGCCACCGCCACTCGCTGCTGTTCCCCACCGGACAGTTGCCTGGGCTTGTGGTCCTCTCGGTGGTCGACCCCCACGTCGGCGAGCAAGGCCCTCGCCTGCTCAGCAGCTTCGACCGGTGCGACGCCCGATATGAGCGCCGGCATCATCACGTTTTCCAGCGCGGTGAATTCGCGCAGCAGGTGATGGAACTGGAAGACGAACCCCATGTGGCGGTTGCGCACGTCGGCGAGTTCTTCGTCGCCTAGACCGGCGACAGGCCGGCCGGCCACCCGCACCTCTCCGCGCGTCGGAACGTCCAACGCCCCCAACAAGTGCAGAAGCGTCGATTTCCCCGCTCCGCTCTCTCCCGTGATGGCGACGGCTTCTCCCACGCCGATCGCGAAGTCGACGTCGCGCAGAATCTCGAGTTCCCTGCCATCCCCGCCGACGAAGCTCTTGTGAAGGCCGGTTGCGGCTAGAGGAGCCACTGAAGCAGCGGTTTCGTCAGTCATGGCGGATCGCGTCCACCGGCTCGAGACGTGACGCCTGAATCGCCGGGTATATCGTGGCCAGGACAGAAATCACGATGCTTCCCAGAACGATCTTGAGCACGTCCGGCGCGTAGATCGAGACCGGCAAGCTCTCCACGAAGTAGATGCCGGGATCGAGCTTGATGATGTCGTAACGGTCGATCAGCAGAGCCAGCACAACGCCCAGCGTCGTGCCCAGCAGCGTGCCCACCACACCAATCCAGGCCCCCTGCAATACGAAGACCCTCAAGATGCCCGCCCGCGTGAGGCCCATCGCCTTGAGGATGCCGATCTCGCGCGTGCGATCGGCGACCACCATCACCAGCGTACTCACGATGTTCATCGCGGCGACGAGTACGATGAGGCCGAGGATCAGCCCCATCGCGATCTTCTCCAGCTTGAGCGCGCTGAACAGCGCTTGGTTGGTCTCGACCCACGACTGGGCCCAATACGGGTAGCCGAGCGTCTCTACGAGCTCGTTTTTCACCGTTTGGGCGATGTCCGGATCGCTCGTGCGAATGCCGATGCCTCCCACGGTATGGGGGTCGTCGATGCCCACCAGGTCCTGAGCGTCCTCGAGCGACGTGTAGACGTTCTTCATGTCGTAGTCGTACATGCCCGTCTCGAACGTCCCGGTGATCTCGAACTGCCGAAGCGTCGGCACGAGGCCGCCGAAGACGTCTGCCTTCAGGTTTTCGAAGGCGACTACGACAATCGTGTCCCCGATGAAGAGCTGCATGCGAGAAGCCAGCGCGATCCCCATGAGCAGCGGGCTCATCCCCGACTCCGGCGGCTCGAGGTTGTACACACCCTCCATGATCTTGCCGACCATCTCCGTCGCTGGCACGCCCATCGTGTCGAACGCGATCCCGAAGAGGTCCGCTGACTGCGGGTATCCCGCGCCCGCATCGCTGCGAATGATCGAAACTTCTGACTGCACGAACGGAGCCGCGCCGGTCACGTGTTCGGTGGCTCGAATCTCCGCCAGCACCGTCGGGTAGTCTTGCAGCCGCAGGCTCGTCCCCGCCTCCAGCACCACGACGTGCGCGGTGGACTCGAGGATCTTCGACTGGAGATCCTCCTGCATGCCCGTCATGACCGCGATCACGATCACCAGCGCCGTCACGCCCACGGTCACGCCGCCGAGCGCAATCCAGGTGATGAGCGAGAGCAGACCTCGACGCCGGCCGGCGCCCAGATAGTGACGCGCGATGAACCAGTGGAGTCGAAGGCTGCCGACGGCGCCTTTCGTGCTCATGCCACGTCGCTGGTCTTCACTCTTCATCCCGGAGAATCGGGAAGAGAATGACGTCCCGGATCGTGGACTGATTCGTCAACATCATCACCAGGCGATCCACGCCCATGCCCACGCCACCGGTGGGCGGCATGCCGTATTCGAGCGCGCGGATGTAATCGTCGTCCACCTGTTGCGCTTCGTCATCGCCCGCGTCCCGTAGGGCCGCCTGGGCTTCGAAGCGTTGGCGCTGATCGATCGGATCGTTGAGTTCCGAGAACGCGTTGAAGATCTCCGCCCCGGCCACGTACATCTCGAAGCGCTCGGTCAGGCGGGCATCGCCACGGTGCGGCTTGGCGAGCGGACTCAACTCCTTGGGGTGGTCGATCACGAAGGTCGGCTGGACCAGGTCGGGCTCGACGAGCTCGCCGAAGAGTTTGTCGATCAGCTTGCCGCGGCCGGCGCCGTCGAGGTCGGGGACGTGCAACTCTTCGGCTTTCGCCCGCAATTCTGCCTCATCCATCTCGTGCGCATCAGCCCCCAAGGCCTCGGACAATCCGTCGACCAGGCCCAGGCGCCGGAACGGAGGCTCGAAGGTGAGCTCGTGCTCTCCGTACTGGACGGTGCGCGAGCCGATCACCTCGTCCAGCACGTGGAGCACCATGCGCTCGACGAGATCCATTTGGTCCCCATAGTCGGAGAAGGCTTGATACCATTCCAGCATGGTGAACTCGGGGTTGTGTACCCGGCTCAACCCCTCGTTCCGGAAGTCCTTGGAGATCTCATAGACGCGATCCAGTCCGCCGACGATGAGGCGTTTGAGGTAGAGCTCGTCCGCGATGCGCAGATACATCTTCTGGTCCAACGCATGGTGATGCGTCACGAACGGCTTCGCTGAGGCGCCGCCGTACAGCGGCTGCAACACCGGCGTTTCCACCTCGAGGAACCCTTCCGAGTCCAGGAACGACCGCAGCGACGTGATGATGCGGGAGCGCTTGCGAAAGACCTCGCGGACTTCAGGGTGCACCGCCAGGTCCGCGTACCGCTGGCGGTATCGCGCCTCCTGGTCCGCGAACCCCGAGTGCACCGTCCGCTCCCCCGTCTCCGCGTCGGTTTCGACCTTGCCGAACGGGAGCGGCCGCAGCGACTTGGTGAGCAACGTGTACGAGTCGGCTCGAATGGTGATCTCTCCCGTCCGCGTCCGGAAGGTTCGCCCTTCCACGCCGATCCAGTCTCCCAGATCGATCAGGCTCAGATCCGCGAAGCGCTCCTCACTGAGCACGTCCTTCTTGAAGTACACCTGGATGCGGCCGTCTCCGTCCTCCAGGTGCGCGAACGCGCTCTTACCGTGCCCGCGCCAACTGACGACGCGACCGCCGAGACGCGCCGCCGCCCCGTCGCCGTCTTCGCTGAGCTGGCCATCGGCCTCCAGCCCCTCGAACGCAGCCGCGACCTCGATTGAACGATGTGTCGCATCGAAGTTGTATGCGAACGGCTCGATGCCCCGCTCGCCGAGGGCCTCGAGCTTCTCGCGCCGTATGCGCAGCACCTGGCTCAGATCTTCCATGGGTCTATCGGAGTGTGCTCTAGTCGAATCGCGTCGGGCGTGCTTCTAGGAGGAAGAGGTCGCACCCATCTTCTTCAGATAGGCGTGGATCAGGGGATCGAGGTCGCCGTCCATGACCGATTGCACGTCCGTCAACTTGAACTCGGTCCTATGGTCGTTGACCATGGTATAGGGTTGGAAAACGTAAGAGCGGATCTGGTTCCCGAAGCCGATCGTTCCCTTGCTCGCCTCCAGCGCCGCACGCTCCTTTTCCTTCAACTCCAACTCGTGCTTGTAGAGGGCCGCGCGCAGCATCTTCATCGCCGTCGCGCGGTTCTTGTGTTGCGATCGCTCCTGCTGGCACGCCACCACAATTCCTGTAGGCCGGTGCGTGAGACGGACCGCCGAGTCCGTCTTGTTCACGTGCTGTCCGCCGGCGCCCGATGCTCGGTAGGTGTCGACCCGTAGGTCGCCGTCGTCGATCTCGATGACGATGGCGTCGTCGATCTGGGGGTAGACGAAGACACTCGCGAACGAGGTGTGCCGCCGCGACTGTGCGTCGAATGGCGAGATACGGACGAGGCGATGCACGCCCGCCTCCGCCTTGAGGAACCCGTATGCGCTTTTGCCATTGATCTCGAAGGTGGCGTTCTTGATGCCCCCCTCCTCGGCCGGTTGTAGGTCCAGAACATTGACGGTGAAGCCACGCCGCTCGGCCCATCGCGTGTACATGCGCATGAGCATCTCCGCCCAGTCCTGAGACTCGAGTCCGCCGGCCCCCGGGTTGATCGTTACAATCGCCTCGAGGTGGTCGTCCGCACCCTGGAGCATGGTGCGAAGCTCGAGTGCCTCGACGCCGTCTGCGAGGTCGGCGATGCCGTTCCCGAACTCTATAGCCAACTCGGCGTCATCCTCTTCTTTGAGCAATTCCACCAGCGCCCGAAGGTCGGCGACGCGGGCGTCGAGGGACTGCCAGGGCTCGAGCCAGCCCTTGATGCGATTGGCTTCGTCGATGGTCGCCTTGGCCTGCTCCTGCTTGTCCCAAAAACCCTGTTGGACCATCTCGAAGTCCAGTGACTTCAGGCGCTCTTGGCGTGCGTCGAGGTCAAAGATACCCCCTGAGCTCCCGGACAGTGTCGTCGAGCTCTTCAAGTTGCTGCCGTTGCTCCTTGTTCATTGCGCATCATGGGTTGGTGGGACCTGGGGGCTGCGGAATCGATTGGCGTGAACGCCCGAGGCAACTGTCCGACTAGAAGAGCGGCTGGCCCTTGGCGAGCACGTCGTTGAGAGCGTCCCGCCAGAATGTCTGACCCTCGCCCTCGGCCATCTCGGGCCCGACCTGCTCTACGTACTCCTTCCAGGACCTGTCGATTTCTTCCTCGAAGTCCTCCTTCAAGGTGCCCCCGGCGAGCGCCGACTCGTGGAGCGCCGCGTTGTACATCGTCATGTCGGACACCAGAACACGGGCCAGGCGTTTCGCCTTGTCCTTCGGATCTCGCTTGCCGAAAGTGAAGCCGGAAGCGGGTGCCGTGGGCTCTTCCACGGGCGGCTCGGCCAGAGCTTCGACAACGGGAGCCTCTTCGACGGGAGCCTCTTCGACCGCGACGTCCTCTGCTACGCCGAATTCGAGAGCCTCACCCTCGGCCGGGGCCTCATCGATCACCACTTCCTCCGCTACCGCAAAGTCGGAGGCGTCCTCCTCAGGAGCCACTTCCTCGGGCGCGTGCACCGTCCAATCTTCGGTCTCGACTTCCTCGGCGGCTGCCTCTTCGGTGACGGCAGGCGACTCTCCGCCGAAGAACGCGGCGGCCAATCCATCTACCGGAGCCTCGGGCTCAGCCAAAGGCTCCTCCTC
>JAYZBT010000035.1:0-9807 GCA_036338615.1 Gemmatimonadota bacterium | reverse complement strand
CTTCCGTGGCGGCGGTGAGATGCGCGACGCGCGCCGCGATGACATTGCGACCCGGGAATGCCGACTCGACCCTGGACTTGAAGTCCTCCTCCGCGCATGTGAGCGCAAACGCTGGTTGGAAGACGCCGTCGGGAAGCTGAGGTAGGCCGTCGGCATTGCCCGCGATGCCGGCGAATCGCTCCACGTAATCGTACCACGGCGCGATGTCCTCGTAGCGAACCGGCCAGTCCACGCCGATCCCTTCCTTTTGATTCGCCTCGAAGTCCTGCGGCCCGAGTCTATAGGTTTGCCGACTCCACATGATGGAGCGACCACCGGTGTGGTAGCCGCGCAGCCAGTCATAGCGGGTGCCTTCGGCCTCCTCATAAGGATGCTCGTCGTCCTTCACCCAGAAATGTTTGGTTGTTTCCTTGATCGCATAGGCGACGCCGCCGTACTGCTTGGGGTAGTGCTCCGCGATCTCATCCTGAGGCACGCGGTCGAGGTTGGGTCGATCCCAGGGCAAGACCCGATCGGTGTAATCGCGTTCCGGCACGATCTCCGGTCCTCGTTCGAGCACCAGAACTTTGAGGCCGCGCTCGGCGAGCTCCTTCGCGCTCCAGCCTCCGCTCATTCCCGATCCGACCACGATCGCATCAAAGTCAGCCAAGGCGACATCTCCCTGTAACGAGGGCCGGTGTGTGAGGCGCATACCGCGCGCATCCGTCCTTCATGATCGATCGACGCACGGGTCCCAACGTCCAGGCACGGCGACCCACTGCTGTTCATCCACAGCTCCCGCTTCCGTGGCGAAATAGGCCTGCGTGATCAGCCCTTTGAGAGCCCGGTACCCCTCGACCGGTTCGTCGGCGAAGGCCGCGCCGTCCACTGCGGCCAGCGCCTGCTCGGCTACGGCGTCGGTTCCCTCGAGAAACTCGCCACCCGAGCTCGCCTGCAATCGCGTGTCGAGGCCCGCGAGTGCCGCACGGTGTGCAGCCTGCGTTTCGCTACTGGCCCATTCCGTCATCAACTGGTCGAGCAGTGCGGGGACCTGGGCATCCAGGGCACCGGGGGTCTCGGTGCGGGGCAGGAGCAGGTCGCTCACCCGCGACAGCACGGCCATTTCGCGCTCACTGTAAAAGCGAGGCGAGGCTCCGGGCATCAGCGTATCGAGAACCACCCGACCGCCGCAGGCACTCAATAGAGAAGAGCCGCCCACGGTGATGACCAGGCTCTTGATTGCGTCACGTCGGCTAATCATGGCGAAGTAGTCTCCTCAAGGTGCGGACAAAATAGGTGGGCGGCGCACTTTCGCCACGAGACGCATCGATCTCGGGCGCCTCACGAACTGATTGAAGGCCTGAGCCGATGGTCTGGCGACCCGCGAGGGTGCGCGCAGCTCGGATCTATGCGCCGCGGGGAGCCCTCAACCCTGGGGCTCCTGGTGCCGTCCGTCGATCGGTCGGTTTGTCGGCCTGACCGCGCGAGAATACACTGCTATCGCGACCCTGCCACCTCGTAGCACCGAGAATCCATGAGCTACCGTCCAGCCCGACTCGCGTCCCGATGCGCGCGAAGGCCCGTCGGATTCATCGCCAGCGCGGTGCTTCCTGTGCTCCTGGCCACGGTCGCCGCGCCCGTCACGGCGCAATCGGACGGCTCTTCTTTCTCCACGACCAGGCACCAGATCGAGATCGACGGGCGTACGATCGACTACACAGCCCGGGCCGGGATCTTGCCCATTCGCCACAACGAGACGAGCGAGGTGCGTGGCAATGTCTTCTTCACACACTACGCGCTAGCCAGCGATCCGGGCTCGGCACCAAGGCCTCTCACATTCCTGTGGAACGGTGGCCCTGGAGCGAGCTCGGTACTCGTCCACCTGCTCGGGTTTGGGCCAAAGCGGGTCCGTACATCCCCCACGCCTCTGGCCGCTCCCGACTGCGACTGCGTGCTCGAAACCAACGAGGGCACATGGCTCGAGTCCACTGACCTCGTCTTCGTCGATCCGATCGGGACCGGATTCAGTCGTCCGACCCAAGCCGAGCACGCCGAGGAGTTCTATCGCGTGCGGGAGGACGTCGACTACATCGCCGAGTTCGTGCGGCTATTCATCACGCGATCCGACGCGTGGGATGCTCCGCTCTTCATCGGGGGCGAGAGCTACGGGACATGGCGTGCCGCAGGAGTCACGAATGCGCTCGAGGAGCGCGGCATATCCGTGGCCGGCGTCATCCTCATCTCGGGGGGCGTCCCGGTGGGAGGGATCGAGGAGGAGGAGATGCGGGTGGCCCACCTCCTGACGGCGCGCACGGCGGCCGCATTCCACCACGGGCGGCTCGCACCGGAACTCCAGAGCGACCTGGCCGTGGCGCTCGCCGCTGCGGAGGATTGGGCCACCCGCGTGTACGCGCCTGCCCTGGTGCACAGGGAGACGCTGAGCCCCGACGAGCGCCAGGCCATAGTGGACGGGCTGGCCCGATACACGGGACTCCCCGCCGACAGGATCGACGCGGAGGCGCTCGTTGTGAACCGCCAGTACTTCGCGGAAGAGCTCCTCGCCGATCGGGACGCCGAGCTGGCGCGGTTCGACACACGCGAGACGGTCGGGCAGCTTTCGCCGCCGCGAGGAGCCCGGGCCTTGCTCGTCGGGACGTACCTGCGCGACGAGCTGGGATTCGAGACGGACGCGGCGTACCAGGGGCTCGAACCCGGATACCGGTCTGTGAACGACTCGGGACCAGTCCGGCCGGGTGCGCGATGGCGGTACAACCACGGCGTGCCGGGACAGGCACCCCCGACGCGGCTCACCGTCGGGGACGGCCCCCCGGGGGCCCGTCCGTCCTGGCTCGTCGACGCGCTCGGGCTCAATCCGGCGATTCGAGTCTTTGTGGCCACCGGGCATTTCGACTCGCTGAACAGTTGCTCGCTGAACCGTCACCTCGTGGCGCTGCTCGGACCCGAGACGAGCGACAACTTCACGCTCGCCTGTTACGCGGGCGGGCACATGATGTACGACGACGCTGGCATTCGGCTCGGCATGAGGGAGGACGTCGCGCGTTTCATCCGTGCAGCGACGCCGCCGAGGGGAAACGTGGCCCAACCGCGCCTGCCCTCGGCTGGTAGCACCGCCGACTCCGAACAGTCCAGCGAGAACGATGTCGTATCGACGAGCCACTCGATATCGCTCGGTGGGCAGAGCCTCGGCTATACGGCTCGAGCCGGGACACTCCCCATAAGGGACAACGAGACCGGAGAGATGCACGCGAGCATTTTCTTCGTCGCGTACTCGGTCGAATCAACGGAGGGCGAGCCGGTGCGCCCGGTCATGTTCGCCTGGAATGGCGGACCGGGCTCGAACGCCGGCCTGCTACACATGACCGCGATGGGTCCTCGGCGCCTCGACATGGGCGACGTCTACGCGACGGCGGACGCCGACGACATGTCGGCCTTGGTCGACAACGAGGCGACATGGCTCGGAACCACCGACCTGGTCTTCGTCGACCCGGTCGGCACCGGGTACAGCCGTCCGACCCGAGCGGAGTACGGCCCCGAGTTCTACGACACGGTTGGCGATGTCGAGTCGCTGGCGGAGTTCATCCGGGTTTACCGCACCCGTTTCGACGCTCGGGAAGCGCCTCTCATCTTGGCCGGCGAGAGTTACGGCTCGCTCCGGGCGGCGTCGGTCTCGCAGGCGTTGCTGCGAAATGGCATCGACGTGTCGGGCATCGTGTTCATCTCGGGGAGTCCGGGACTCGGGCCCCTAGCCGAGCATCTCGCGTCCCCGCTGCTGCTGCCCTCGCTGACCGCCACGGCCCTGTACCACGGGAAGCTGCCGCCGGGCGCTTCGGACGACCCGGAGCGCACACTCGCCGAAGCACGAGAGTGGGCGCTCGGCCCGTATGCGGACGCCCTCTTGCGGTGGGAGGGCCTGTCCGGCGCCGATCAGACATCGATTCGGGACGACCTTGCACGCTTCACGGGCCTCCCGGTCGACGCGATCGACACAGCCGAGCTCACGGTGTCCGGACCGGCGTTCTCCGAGCTGCTGCTCTTGGCCGAGGAGCGGGTGCTGGGGCGGTACGACGCACGTCTCAGCCGACCGCGAAAGGTCGAGGAAGGCATTTTCGATCCGCGGGAGGACGCGAGCCTGGCCCCACTCGAGAACGCGGTGAGCGGGAATGCGCCGACGATGGTACGATATCTGAGGAACACGCTCGGCTACGAGAGCGACCTGTACTATGTCGGACCGTTCGGCGGCGCCTGGCCCCCGCCGGACCGCTTCCGAGGCGACTGGATGAGCGTGCGTTGGAACCGTAGCGAGGGCCCGCGGGCGCCGCTCCTCGATGTGATGGCGGCGAGTCCGCGCCTGCGCGTGCTGCACGCTTCGGGCGAGTACGACCTGGTGACGCCGGCGGGCCCGCCGGCGTACCAGATCGAGCAGCTCGAACCGGATCTGAAGAAGCGCTTCACGGTCCGGCTCTACGAAGGCGGACACTCGTTCTACCTGGACCGCGCATCTCGCTTCCGGTTCATGCAGGACGGCGCTGAGCTGATTGAGGCGGCCGCACGAGCCACCAGGGCGCCGGCAGGCGTGCCTTGAGTGGCGCCGGCATACGTGGGTTCGATGTGGAATTGCGAACCGCGGAGGAGTCTCCGCGGTCGACGATCACGGAGGATGAAGTCTTGATTGATCACATGAGCAAGGTCGGGTCCGACATCAGCCGCCGGGAACTGCTCTCACGGGCGGGTGGGCTCGCGGCCGCCGCGATGGTGCCGGGCCTATTACCGACGCGGGCCTCGGCCCAGCCGACGTCTAGCCTCCAAGACGCGTTCCCGCACAAGGTGGACTTTACGATTCCGGAGGGCGTCACCTACCTGAACGGCGCGTATATGCACCCGATGCCCAACATCGTCCGCGAGGCCGTGCGCGACTACAACGACCTGGCGGATGTCGATAGGGCCCTGGAGGCGCTGTCGTGACTCGTTCAGCCTCGTGAGGTGACCGGTCATGCGAGGATGACGAAGCGGCTTCTCAGGTCCCGTTTTTACAGGAGCACGTCATGATTGGCCGCAAGATCTGGAAGGTCGGGGACTGGGTCATGGTAGTGGCGTTCCTCTTTTCGATCGTCGTGCAATTCAACGATCAGGACCCGTTCGCTTGGATCGCCATCTACGGGCTCGCTGCGGGCGCTTCAGTGCTCGGGCTCCTCGGGCGCGGTCACTGGGCGTGTCCGGCGGTCGTCGGGCTGGTCGCCGCCGTCTGGGCCGCGCGCATCGCGCCCGGAGTTCTCAGCCAGGTGCCGTTCCTGGCGATGTTCGGCGCGTTCGAGATGGAAAACGCGGGGATCGAGGAGTCCAGGGAGATGTACGGTCTCGTCTTCATCGCGACGTGGATGGTCGTGCTGGCGGTGCGGGCCGCTCGCGCCCCCGCGTCAGTCACGGTGTAGTCGGCGCGGCTCAGTTCAAGGACCGCAGCGTCCCCGCAGCGAGCTCGTCCGACGCCGAGGGGATCGCTTCGACGCGCACATCAACGACGTCGAGTTTGCCGACGCCTTCGCCGACCTTATGATCGAATCGCTTCAAGCGGTATCGAAGTGAGACGGTCGCCTTCGAGACGCACTCAAGCACGCTGACGAGAGCACAGGATACCCTTCATTGAATACCAGGAATGTCTTCGACGAGGCCGTGGACCGGGGCCAGGCGATGCACGACGCGGCCAAGGCCGCGAACCCCGAGGTCATCGTGCTCTGTCACGGTGGTCCGCTCGCGCACCCCGAGGACGCTCAGTATGCCCTGCAGCGTACGGAAGGGGTGGCGGGCTTCTTTGGCGCTTCGAGCATCGAGCGACTCCCAACGGAGCGGGCGATCGAGAGTCAGGCGCGGAGGTTCAAGTCTCTGCGGCTGGGTGGCGAGGGAGGTGCTTCCTGAGCGGGATGAGCGGTCGACGCGCCCGATGCGATCGTCGATGGCCGACTCCCGCGCACCTCTCGCCGCTACTTCGACCGGCGCTGGTCACGGTCCTGATGTCCGCACCGGTCAGAGCTGCCCCGGCGCAGGAGCCCACGCGGCCCGACTCTACTGCCGTGGCGGTGCTCGAAGAGCTCGTGGTGACCGCGGATCGGGCCGAGTCCTCGATCGGCACCGCGGTATCGGCAGTCACCCGCGTGCCCGTGCGAGGCCTCACCTCCGTGGCCTACGCGGGCGTGCCCGAGGCGCTCCGCCACGTTCCCGGCTATTCGCTCGTCGACTTCGACGGAAGCGGCCTCGACCCGCAAATGATGGTCCGTGGCTTCTATGGAGGTGGTGAGACAGAATACGTCGTCGTGCTGCTGGACGGCCGTCCGCTCAACGACGTGCAATCAGGCGTGATGGCGTGGGAACTCGTACCCCCGGTCGAGATCGAAGCCATCGAGGTTGTGAGGGGCTCTTCCTCGGCGCTGTATGGCGACGCCGCTGTCGGCGGCGTGATCAACCTCATCTCGGCCTCAGGGGCGCAGCCGGGTGGCGGCGTCCAGTTGGTGGCGGCCGGTCAAGGCTTGCTCCGCGGAGGCATCCGGACGACCGGACGAGTCGCGGGCCGACCGCTTCGATTCTTTGGCGCGGGCCTTCGGAGCGGAGGGTTTCGAGAACACGGTCAGAGAAATACCGCGACCGCCGGAGCTTCGATGGATCTCGTGGCGGGTGAGGGTCGACGGCTCACGGCGTCCGTGCGGTCGTCCTGGAGAGAGTTGGAGCACCCCGGCCCACTGCCGGAGGCATCCCTCGAAGTGAGCCGGACACAGGCTTCATCGTTCTACCGTTTCGATGAGACCAACGTGTGGGCCCACGCGATCTCGCTGGAGGGGTCCACGCGGGGCGAAACCGTGGGGCTGTCGGCGGGCCTGACCTCGGAGGTGCGCCGGTCGAATACGGTTCGGACGCTGCCGCTGACGCCGGATTTCGCCGACACCAAAGAGCGTGAGCTGGGCACCGACCGTATCGCGGGAAATCTGCAGGCCGAGTGGACTGATTTTGGCCTCCCCAGCGGGAGTCGCTTCATCCTGGGGGTGGACGCCTCCACGTTTCGCATCGACTCGGACTACTTCGCCGTGCTGAACGGTCCAGTGGGCGCCTACCAGTCCGCGTCGATGGAGCGAGGCCCGATCGACGCGAGTGGCGAGGGTCGGCGCCAGGTCGGGGCGGGCTTCGCGCAACTCGAGCTTCGCCCGATGCCGTCACTCCGCATCTCGATGGGTGTGCGCTACGACCGCCTGAGCGACCGATACGAGCCGAGCAGCCCGTCGGTCGAAAAATCGACCGACGCGTCTCACTCGGCGCTCAGCCCCAAGGCGGGCCTGAACCTCCGCTGGATCGAAACGCCGTCGTCGACCGGGAGTCTCTACCTGACCGTAGGACGCTCCTTCAAGGCGCCCACCCCCGACCAGCTCTTCGACCAGCGTTCGATCCCACTGCCGTTTCCACCGTACTCGGTGACGACCTCGAACGCATCGTTGGTGCCCCAGCGGGGGACGAACGTCGAGGCCGGCGCATACCACGGGGTCTCGATCGCCGGGGGATCCGTGGCGGCCGCGGCGTCGGTGTCAGCCTATCAAATGGACATGGAGGACGAGCTCGATTTCGACCTCGCGACCCTTAGCTACATCAATATCGGTGAGAGTCGGCACCGCGGCGTCGAAGCAGGACTTCAGCTTTCCGGTAGGGGCGGGAACAAAGCGTTCTTCAGCTACGCCCTCCAGGATGCAACCTCGAGGGTCGGGGCGAACGCGGGTCTCTCCCTCAAGGCGATTCCGCGTCACACGTGGTCCGCCGGCCTGAACGCGGTCCTCGGACCGTCACTCGAAGCCGGTGTCGACGTGTCTCGCGCACAAGGCGCATGGCTCGACGACGTCAACACGCTACGGTTGCCGGCCTACGACCGCGTGGACCTGCGACTCTCCTGGATCTTGTTGCGGGGCAAGGTCTACGTGGAGGCGAGGAACGTCTTCCATTCGACATACAGCACGACGGGGTTCCTCGATCCGAGTGGCTCGGGTACGGCGTACTACTACCCGGCCGCTGGCCGTACGCTGACGGTGGGCCTGGCGTTCGACTGGTAGCTGCGGCGAATCGAGAGCCGAGGACGAAAGACCGGGTAGGGTGATCGGATGCTCACGGCGATAGCGAGGCTCGTTGTCTGGCTCAGTGCCCTGGCAGGTTAGCAGCGACATCCCGCG
This sequence comes from Gemmatimonadota bacterium, assembly GCA_036338615.1. Classification (GTDB taxonomy): domain Bacteria; phylum Gemmatimonadota; class Gemmatimonadetes; order Longimicrobiales; family Gaopeijiaceae; genus UBA1138. The sequence goes on along the minus strand of JAYZBT010000035.1, from coordinate 1,612 downwards.
AAGTGGGAGCATCACTTGACGCTCCGCGGCGCCGACTCGCATGCTAGGCAGATCGTCTGCACCAGCCCCATGGGGGGCCGGCACGTGGCGGCCTCCGCGTCCAGCCCAGCGACGCGCTACAGGAGGACTAGGCGGCCTTGCCCGGAAGCCCCATGTCTTGTGCGATCGCGCTCAGTTTCGTCCGGTCTGCCTTTCCTGGTAACGGGCACCGCTGAGTACGTTGGAAAGAGCGTAGTTCCCCTCGTGGCAGGCGTACTCGTAGAGGTTGGCGTGAAACCTGTTGAACGGGATCTCTCCGCCCCAGGGTTCCGTGAACATCGTCGGATCGTCGACGGTGAACTCATAGACGATCGTTTCTTCGTCGGCCCGGGTGAAACGTTCGATCACAACGGCGTCCTCCGAAATGGGGACCCCCCGGATGCGCTGTTCTGGTTTGATGTTCGTGGTCTCGACCACAAGTGCGTCACCTTCCCACCGACCCCAGGAGTTGCCGAAGTACGGCCTGACGCTCTTGGCCATCGAACCACGCTCGGCAATCGGGATGATCCGGACGTCGTGCACCATCTCCGACAGGATCATCACATGACCGGCGGTCTGTACGATCGTGTAGTTGGAGTTGTACGCACCGACGGGCTGCATGGGGGGACCCAAGGGAGATCCGAAAAGAATGCAACGCTCGGCGAATGGTCTCAACTCTGGGTGGTCGTATTGGCCGAATTGGCTTCTGAAGTCCCGACGCTCCTCGCCCAGCCGCTGGGCCTCCGGGCTGCGGGCTGGAACTCGGCCGTTCGCAGGATGGGTGACCAATGAGGACCTGGGCTCGCCGTTGATGATGGCTATTCGCGTGCCCCGCTCCCAATAAACCTCGTTGTACTCATTGCCCGACAGTCGAGCCTCATTGCTCGCCCCTTGGCGGGAGGCCCTCCCGCACTCGACTGTCCCGGGATTGGGAGGGCACACGCCATCTCCCCGCTCCAGGTCCGCGACCTCGTCCCATGTGAACACCGGTGCCCTACCCTCTTGGCGCTCGAACGGAGTCAGCGTCGAGTTGGTCCAGTTCCCCTGAAGATCCGGATGGCCTTCAGGGGTGCGCGGCACGACCCACTGCCCGCCGTCTCGGGTCGGGGCCTGAGCCGCCGTCGGGAAGGGAGGTGTCGCCCCCACGATCGCTATGCACAGCCCAAGAAGCCAACTCGAATGTCGCATGTTCATCTCCCCTTCTCCGAGTCGAGGACATTACATACGCAAGAAACGCCCGTTGTGGCTCATCCACAATAGCCTGGCTTGAATGGCCCTACCCGGCTCAGGTCGGGTTTGCCGACGTCACGAGCCAGCAGTGTCGGGTCGCGCGGGTAGAGCCCCGTAGATGAGGAACCCCGAAAGCAGCAACCCCATCGCCCCGCCGCCGAGCGATGCAGAGCGACGGAGCGGCTGGAGTACATGAGTTGTCCCCCCTCCTCGGACGCTCGGATCCTACCCTATCTCCGCTACGGCTAGTCCGTCCGGCCTAACCACACAGGCGCAAGCACATGCGGACGTATGATCCCCCTACAACAACATAAACGGCAGCCCCAGCGCGAACAGCGCGCTCACCATGATCACGCTCACGAAG
>JAYZBT010000034.1:0-13234 GCA_036338615.1 Gemmatimonadota bacterium | reverse complement strand
GCCCGAGTAGATCGAGAACCCCGCGCCCGAGAACATGTCCTCGTCGCGAATGGTGCGCGTACGACCGGCATCCCAAAGCACGATGTCGGCGTCCGAGCCGACCGAGATGGAGCCCTTTCTCGGGTACAACCCGAAGAGCCTTGCGGGGTTGGTTGCGGTGACGGCCACGAAGCGCTCCGCCGAGATCCTTCCGGTGACCACGCCTTCCGAGTATAGCATCGGGCGGACGACTTGAAGGTTGTTGAGACCCGCGCGGTGCCTCGCGATGGTCTGCGACGGGTCCAGCTTCACTTCGCGTCGGTACGCTACGTGGTCCGTGCCCACCACATGGATGGTGCCATTCGCGAGACCGTCCCACAGCGCGTCCTGGTCGCGCTGCTCTCTCAGCGGAGGCTGCCCCACATAAAGGCCGCGGTCGGGACCGTCGAACCGTTCGCGTGTAAGGTGCAGGTAGATGGGCCGCGTCTCGACGAAGACGGTCACGCCCCGGGCTTGAGCGTCCTGCGCCACCCGAAGCGCGCGTGCAGAACTGACGTGGACGGCGTAGATGGGCGACCCCGTCTGCTCGGCCATCCCGACCGCCCGTTGCATGGCGACGACTTCTCCGAGAACCGGACGGCTGTCGGGAAAGTGCTCGAGCGACGTCTTGCCCGCCGCCGTGAGCTGCTCGACGGCCCGTGCGAGAATCGGTCCGTCTTCGGTGTGGACCATGGTCAGGATACCGGCGCGGCCTGCGGCGGCCATGGTGGTGAGGTACGCTCGGATGTTCGCGTCGAACGAAGCGTTGACCATGAAGATCTTTATGCTCGCTTGCCCCGTTTCGGCGAGCAGGGTGCTCATCTGCTCCTGCTGAGTCACCGGATCATTGATGCCCGCGTGTAGGATGACGTCGGCCAGCGCTTGCTCCTCGATCAGCGCGGCCTCCCGGGCGACGGCTTCCGCCAACGTCTGCCCTTGCGCGGGAAAAGCGAAGTTGGAAATGGTCGTAATCCCGCCGGCGAGCGCGGCCATCGATCCGGTTCGGTAGTCGTCGGCACGCCTGCCGCCGAGGTGGACGTGGGGATCGACCCCGCCCGGCATGACGAGCAGGCCCGACGCATCGATGCTGCGGACCCCGGTTGGCGCGGTCAACGCACGACCCAGCTCGACGATGACCCCGTCGCGGACCAGGATGTCCGCTGCGAAGGACCCTTCGGATGTCACCACCGTTCCGCCGTGGATCAACAGGTCCTGGGCGGACGCCGGAGCCGATGTCGAGAACAACGGCGTGAGCACCACGGCGAGCCAACCGAATCTCATTGTCGGGCGCATGCCATACTCCTTCGGACGGATAGCCAAGAGCGGTGCATACGATAGCTGGCGGTGTGGCTATCTGGCCATCAAGCGCGGACTCATCGTCGGTTGGGCTCGGCGCGGCGGTTTCGCGATCTGTCTGTCGGCCCTCTTTTCCGGCATGATCAGACTCCCCGAGAGTGGTGCCAGCGCTGTGCTCCCGCCCCGATTCACACCGTCTTGCAATGCGGCATTTATGATGGCCGGCATGCTGGTGCTATCCGGATGCGAGGCGGAGGGCGTCGTCCCGTTCCCTCCGCCGCTCGACCCGCAGCGGGTACAGGACCAGGACGACATGACCTGGGACGACTATCGGCCGATCCCCGGACTCGACTGGGCCGACCGATCGCTCGAGCCGGAGCGCGGCTTTCGCATCGCCCTGATCGCGATGGACTTCGAGGACCAACCCTTTGTGATGACGTTGCCCAGAGGCTCCGATCCGTTCGGCAATCCTCAGATCGATCCGCTACCGAGGGACGACGTGCCTCGCTTCTACGCCGACTTCTTCCTCGAGCCGAGCGAGCTGAATCACGGACAGACCATCAACGGGTATTGGATGGAGCAGTCCCGCGGAAAGTTCGGGATCACTCAGATCGAGGCGTTTGGACCCTACCGCATGCCAAAGCCGTTGTGGGCCTATGGCCTGAACGAGTGGGGCCAGGAGGACTCGACGCCGGACGGGAGCGTCGCGAGCGATCGCATGGAACCACACGTCGACTCCATCTGGCAGGCGGAGCACGGCCCGATCGCCGACCAGTACGACGCCATCCTGCGGATCTACGCCGGGTACGACGAGACCACGGTGTGGCAGGAATTCGGGGAGATGAAATTCGACACCCCTGAGGACATTCCGCCCGAATGGGGCAACCCCAATCCCGACCTTCCGCGCTCGATCCCCACGCGATACGTCCCGTGGACGAGCTGGCGCGCGGGCGCGCAGCAGTGGGGGCTCTCGTCGATGCGCCAAGGCGAGAGCTCGGGCACGATTACGCACGAGTTGGGTCACTTCGCGTTCAACATTCCCGACCTCAACAACAATCCGTACCGAGAGCCCTACCGCCGCGTCGCCGTCGGCCCCTGGGACATGATGGATCGCGGATCGTTCAACGGGCCGGGTGGGCCGCACATGCGCTGGGTCGTCCCGCCCATCCGCGGTGCGGCGATGCCGGCGGGCCTGATGGTGCGGAATCGGATGGCCAACGAATTCATCGACGAAGAGCAGGTCCTCACGCTCAGCCGCGACGGCCTGGCGGCGACCGGTCTCGCCGTGGCCAGGGTCACGGCCCGAGCCGTCGACCCGCTTCCCGGAACGTATGCCGGGATCGTCGTACGCTTGGACGGCGAGGAGCCTCGGGACCGGACGCCCGAGGACGATCCCGCGGAGAATCCTCTCTCGGCGGGAACGCCTGACTACGACTTCTACTCGATGGAGGTCGTACAGCGCCTCGGCTACGACGCCTTCACGCCGGACGACGGAGTACTCATCGCCAAGAACAAGGACAGCTTTCGCGGTCGAAACGGAGGCCCGAACGAGTTCAATAGTTTCATCTGGGTCATCGACGCACACCCGGAGAACATGAACGTCGTCGACTTCGTGAGGCCCAGCGGTGAGGAGGTGCCGCGTACGGTAGCAGACTATCGACAACTCAACGATGCACTCTTCCACGCCGGGACGGGCTCCGGCACCGAGTTCGAGTGGATCGATGAGCCGAACCGACTGCACTTCTACGTGATCGATCTCCAGCGGGACGCCCAGCTCGTTCGAGCCTATACGCTCGGCGTGCGATCGTTGGATGGCTCAGGGCCGGCGGACCGGAGTGCCGAGATGGTCGGCCCGGACGCGTTGGAGGTGGGGGAGGGGGTGACCCCGGTATTGTTCACTTTGCGGAACAACACGGCTCCCGCTGGAGACACCGCCTTCGACTGGGACGTATACCGCATCGCCGCCGTGATCGAGGGTGAGGGCTGGGCGGTACAGCTTCCCAACGCACTCGCCGCGGTGCCCTCGGGCGGGGCCGAAGGCCTCGAAGTGAACGTACGAAGAGGGTCCGGGGATGGGTTGCTGACGATCACAGCGATTTCGGAGCGAGACCCGGCCGTGGCCGTGAAGATGAGCGCGACCCTCTCCGGCAACTAAGAACGCTAGGGACTCGTTTCCTGGTCGGCGGGGAAATCGCTCGGCCGAATGCGCTGGAGAAGCGCCTGGTAGCGGGGATGGTCGTGAAAGCCGTATGGGTGGGAGATGAGGGGCGAGTAGAGGCTGAGAAAGTCCCGCATCTCCACTCCCGCTTCGATGTGGTCGAGCCCACGATCAGCCTCCGGTCGGTCAGGGGGACCGGAGTGACCGGGGCTTCGTCCTCGTCCTCTACGACATCGCGCTCCGAGTCTTCGGCGCCCGGGCGGTCTCTCACCACGCCCCCAGGGGTCAGGTCATAGGCCCAAGCGAGGACCAGCGACACGGGAAAGCCGAGCAGCAGGATGACGAGCACCGTCGGTACTGCCCAGCCGGCCCCGCCGAGGTTGCCGAGAAAGATCTCTGCGCCCTCGAGCCCGACGACGGCGTAGACCACGGCCACCTTGAATACATGTCGGCGCTTCAACTCCCCGAGGAGTCGAAGGACTGCCAGTAAATCGCTGCTGGCGTGGTGCGACTGCTTGGGCGGGTAGCGAGCCGCGGCTAGGGGGTGAACTCCTTGTCCATGACGTAGACCTTTACCGTCTCGCGCTTGACTCCATCCGCTTCCATGGCCTCAGCGGTGGCTGGAGACTCGAAGATCTCCATGAACCTGTCGAAGTCCTCCGGCTCGAAGCAGACCGCGACCTCGTTCGCCTCGTTGTGCGTGAACTCGACCCTGTACACGGTTTGACTCCTGAAGATCTCACCGTTCGTGCGGAAGCCCTCTTCCCATGCGGCGGCGTCTTCCACTTGTGCCGTAACAATAATCTTGGCCATCTCTCCCTCTCCGCCGAGCGACTCGGGTTCTGGATCGAAAAACGTGCACACGAAACTCGAATAGAGGGACGCGGTCGGGTGTGCGCCAGGCACCACCACCGCTCAATCCGAGAGCACGCACCTCACGCTGGCCGCGATCGCGGGACCGCCCTCCTCGAATCCGACCGTGGGCGCGGTAGAGGGCTCCAACACCCAGCCCTCACGCGCCCGATACAGGTGACGGCCCATGACGTAGGTGTCCACCATCTCCTCCGCACGGTCCCCGTACATCTGCTCGGCGAGCTCCCAGCGATTCTCGACGTTGCTGTACGATGACGTCCAGTAGAACGCCATGCGCTCCAGTGCCGCCGATGCGGTGCCCCGTCGAAGCCCCACCAGCGAGAGGTCGAGTCCGGACTCCCCGTCGATCGACAACGCCGCTGCCGCGACGCCGGCTTCGCCCGTGTCTTCCCCATAGCCCCCGAGCCCATCCACCAGACGATCCCAATCGGATTCGGCGGGCAAGTGCCAGCCGGTCGGGCAGGCCCTACGGGCCGTGCCCCACGCGTACAGCGCTCCCAACTCATCGCAGCGTAGCGGATCGTCGTCGTAGCAGAACCAGCCGACCGAATCGGGGGCCTGGTAGCGGAGATTCTGTGCCATCCAGCGCTGCTCACCGATCAACACCGTGGAGTATTCGTGCCTGTCTCGCGCGTCCACGAGCGTGCCGTCGTTCCGCAATGTGGCGACGTCCGCCGGCGTGCCGGCCTCGACCGGCGTTTCCGGGGCTCGCGGGTTGTCGGTGCCTCCCGCGTTATCTCCCGACGCTCCGCAGCCGATCAAGATCGTCAGCCACAAGAACCCGAAGGACCTCGCTCTTTGCTCGTACGACGAACGATCCGCCACTTCTCCTCCCCTGGTTCACGCCGGGCAGCAACCTGGGTGCGGGCGGTGGGCGGGGGTAGAGTCGCGGGATCCTCGGGCGCGGGCCGTGTATTTCCGTGTATTAGAGAATGCGCCGTGAAACGCGGCGGCCCCACACTATGAAGTTGAACATGAACGTGAGATCGATACCGCACACGACACCGGTACCCAGTTGCATTGCAGCTCGAGAAAGAATGGCCTTGACGATTCCGCCCAGCGACAGGACCAGCGCGGCCGAGGTGATCAGCACGATCGCCAGCGCGCCCAACTGAATCGAGAGCTGGAACGTCCTCATGACTTCGTCGAGGGTCGCGAGGCCCTCCAAGCCCAGCGTCGGATCGACCGCGAAGGCGGTCGTCTCCCAAATGACGCGCAATCGTATCCAGGAGGCGGGCCTGATAGGGGCGCCAAGGCCACCGGAACCGGAGGTCGTGGGGGAGGGACGGCGGCAGGTGCATGCCGGCAAAAGTCTGACTGCAGGCCGTCGCGCGCCATCTCATGCGCCATTTGCAGGAGCGATGCGGCGTTGCCGCCAAGGCTGGCCCGGGGCGGCAGGCGCCCGCATGTTGGCGGCATGTCTAAAATGATTCCGAGGACGATTGCAGCTCTGGTCTTTATGGCTTTGGCTGCACGAGTGGCTGCACCGCTGGCCGCACAAGGCTTCGACGTGGTCGAGGCCACCATCGCCGAGGCGCGCGCGGCGATGGAGTCGGGCGAGCTCACCTGCCGCGCTCTCGTTCAGGGCTACCTCGACCGCATTGCGGCCTACGATCAGGTCGGGCCACGGCTGAACACCGTGCAGACGCTCAACGCTCGCGCGCTCGAGGAGGCCGACTCTCTCGACCAGGCGATGCGCACGCGAGGGCTGACCGGCCCGCTCCACTGCGTCCCTGTGCTACTGAAGGACCAGGTCGAGACGCGCGACATGCCTACCACGTATGGCTCGGCCCTATTCGAGGACTTCGTCTCCGAGCGAGAGGCGACCATCGTAACGCGCATGAAGGACGCTGGCGCGATCATTCTCGCGAAGACGAACATGGGTGAGTTCGCGTCGCGCTACGTCGGCTCGGCCTACGGCATCATCCGCAACCCCTATGCCCCCGATCGTAACCCCAGTGGCTCGTCCGGGGGCACGTCGGCGGGTATCGCCGCGAGCTTCGGCATGGTCGGAATCGGCGAGGACACGGGCGGCTCGGTCCGGGGACCCGCGGCCGTCGCAAACCTCGTGGGCCTCCGGCCGACACTACAGCTCGTGAGCACGTTCGGGATGATGCCCGCGAACCCCACCCACGACACGATGGGACCGATCACCCGGACAGTGACCGACGCGGCGATCCTGCTCGATGCGATTGCCGGCTACGACCCCAACGACCCGATCACGGCTCAGGCCGCGGGCGAGGTCCCGAGCACGTATACCGCATCGCTCGACGCGGCCAGCCTACGCGGTGCGCGGCTCGGTGTGGTGCGCCAACCGATGGACCCCCGCGCCGATCCAACGTCCGAAGACTACAGCAAGGTGACGGCGGTCATCGACGCCGCCATCGATGAGCTCCGCGCCGCAGGCGCCGAGGTACTCGACTCGCTCGTGATCCCGGACCTCGAAGTCGTCGCAGGCATCGGAAACGACTTCGAGACCGAGCAGGCGACCAACGCCTACCTCGCCGAGCTCGCGAACCCACCGGTCAGCAGCTTCCGCGACATCCTGCTTTCCGGGGTCGTGATACCCTGGCGGTCTCGCGGCATGTGGGGAGCCGCCGGCAAGACGACCGAGGATCCAGGGTACCTCGTGGTGATGCAGAAACGAGAGAGGATCCGCGTGGCGGTATTCAAGGCGATGGCCGATCACGGACTCGACGCTGTCGTTTACGCGACCTTCGACCACCAGCCGACGCTGATCGCGCCGGACGTCGAATCGAACTCGACGCCGAGCGACGAATACGGTTGGGGCGACAACCGGCAGCTCAGCCCGGCGATCGGATTCCCGGCGCTAACGGTTCCCGCCGGCTTTACGACGGACGATCTGCCGGTGGGTCTCGAGTTCCTGGGCCGTCCGTTCACCGAGGCGATGCTGCTGGGGTTCGCGTACGCCTACGAGCAGGCCTCCGACCATCGCCGAACGCCGGCGACGACGCCGCCGCTCGGGGGGCGCTGAGTTGGGGGAGGGTCCCGGGCGCGGACCTAGAACCCCCCCGCCGGCTCAGTTGATAAACGGGTTGGAGAACTTCGGATCGACCAGCAGGGCCTGGTCGGTCATGGTCCGCAGAAACGCGACGAGCGCCGCCTTGTCGGCCTCGCTCAGGTTCAAGCGGTCCGGCTGACCTCCGCGCCCGCTCAATCGGCGGTCCAATGCCGGACCGCGCTGAATGCCGCTGTTGTAGTGCTTGATGACCTGCTCGAGCGTCGCGAAGCGGCCGTCGTGCATGTACGGGCCGGACACCGCGACGTTCTTCAACGAGGGAGACTTGAAGACCACGGTCTCGCCGAGATCGAGCCCGTTGCTTCGGCTGTCCTCGTCGAGTGCCAGCGTCGGCAACTCGTGACACGCATTGCACCCAGCTCCACCACGGTCCGGCGGGTCGGAGAAGAGACGCAGCCCGAGGTTCTCCTGGGCGTTGAACCCTGGCAGACTCCGAGGCGGAGGACCTCCGCCTTGCCCCTCCATGGGCCCGAAGCCCGCCAGGCCGTCATCGAGCCTGCTTCCGGTCGATACAATGCTGCGTACGTACTGCGCGAGCGCTTCGCGCATACGAGTTTCGCTGATCGCGCGTGAACCGAAGGCCCACTCGAAAAGCGCCGGGTAGTACGCCGAACCCTCCATTCGATCGACCAGCGCGGGCACGCCGCCCGCGTCGTCGTCGAATCCCATCTCGACGCCGTCCATGACCGGCTGAAGCGACTGATCCTCGAGGTCGTGTGCGCGCCCGTTCCAGAACATGACCTCTCCTTCGTAGAAGCTGGCGTTGGCCAGGCGCATCGAATGCGCTCCGGTCTCGCCGCCAGCGAATCCCACGCTGAGTCGGCGCGTATCGCCGAAGCCGAGGGACTGACTGTGGCACGACGCGCACGAGATCGTGCGGTTGATACTCAGGTTCTGATCGTAGAAGAGCACCCTACCCAATGTGGCGCCTTCGTTGGTCACGGGGTTGTCGTTCGGGGCGTTGTCGTTGTTGAGGGTCCGTTGGCCATAGTGAGGCGGATACACCGGGTCCGCGTAGTTCGGCGGATTGGCGAGATCCAGATTGAGGACCGCCGATAGGCTCGCCACGTCGTCGTCCAGCTGGAAAGGGTCTGTGTCGGCATCGTCGCAGGCGACCAGGCCCAGCGCCAAGACTGCTATCGAGATCTTGCTCCAGTAGTTCATTCGTCCACCCCCGGCTTCACTGTCGTATTCAGGTTCAGGTGCTCACCGGGTTGGACGTCAGATCACGCGCAGATCCTTCGCTCGGACGACTGTCATCTCGGAGGCCGGCCGCCGCGGCGCCCGCCGCCAGGCGGGCCGCCCTCACGAGACTCACCGTCCGCTCCCCCCCGCCTTGGCGGTCCTCTGCCAGGCTCCCCGGGCCCACCCGGGCCGCCGAGCATGACGCGAAGCGCCGCGTCGAGTACCTCGGGGAAGCGAGCCAGTTGCTGTTCCGTCGCGATCTCTCGGATCTCGCGGAAGTGCGTGGATGTGAGGTCGATCTTGGCCGCCTCCACCTCGAGGAGCTGCGCGCGAGCATCCAGATCGGGCGTCGCCGTGGCGAAGTATGATTCGATCAAGCTTCGGCGACGGCGATCCAGATCACGCAGTCCATCCTGGTAACGGCGACGCGACTCGTCGAACTGAGCCCTCTGATCGGCGTCGAAGCCGAGTGTGCCTTCGATGGTCTGGCGCAGAGGCGGCGGCTCTCCGCCACGACCCGGAGGAGGCGGAGGCGGTCGGTCTCCGCGGCCGTCCATCAAGGTCACCATGAGTGCCACGTTCATGAGCACCAAGAGGCCCACCAGGACCGAGAGCAGCTTCTGGGGCGTCATTGCGAGTAGAGTCCGAAGTCCGATGTGAGCGTCTGTTCGTAGGCGTCCTCCGTGTCCGGAGACGCGTTGGCGTCGATCCCCGGCCCTGCTTGCACGATGACCGCGACGTTGAGTGCCGCCAGCAGGAAAAGGCCGACCAGTGAAGCCCCGAGAGGTATGCGCGCGACGAGTGCTGCCGGTCGATCCGAACTGGATATCCGGGATTGAATCCGCGTGAAAAGGAACGGATCGGGCCGAAACGGTTCGAGACCCTGGAGGCTCTCCAGGACTTCGTCCTTCCAGGCTTCGCGCTCTGGGTTCGTCATTCTGTATCCTTGGACGCCGTTTGCCTGGATTTCCTTTGTTCGGACCTCACATCGAGCCCCCTCCCTGGAAAATACGGATCCAGCTTCGCTCTCAGCCCGCTCTTCGCACGCTGCAGGAGAGACTCGAGAGCTTTCAGCTTCACTTCCATCGTGTCTGCGGCCTCCTGCCGAGGAAGGCCCTGAACGAAGCAGAGCACGAAGGCGGTTCGTTGACGTTCTGGAAGTTCGTCGATGAGGCGAGAGAGCAGGGCCGCATCCTCCCGGCGATCCAAAAGTACCCCCGGATGGTCGAAATCGGTCTGCGGAGCAGCTTCGCTTCCCGTTCCGAGTCCCAGGCTTTGCGTGAACGTGGCGAAGCGACGCTTCCTCTTTGCATGGCGGATCCGGTCCAGTGACTTGCGAACCGTAATCCGGTGGAGCCAGGTGCCCACCGAAGAATCGCCCCGAAAGCGCTGGGCCGAGCGGTACACCTCCACGAACACGTCCTGCGTGACTTCCTCGGCGTCCGATTGCTGACGCAGAAAACCGAGTGCGACGTTGAAGACCCGATCGCCGTGGCGGTCGTAGAACTCACGAAACGCGCCTTGGTCTTGCTGTGCGATCCCGTGCAGCAACCGTCTGTCATCCGTCACGCATCACCTATTCGCGCTCCTCTGCAGAGGATGGTGACCTCTACCAGGGTCTCCCATTCGACTTTGCTCCCCCCTGGTTGAACGTCCAAGGTAGGTCGGGGGGCACAGAGTGTCTCCTCAGCGTAGGCGGTGGGCCCGGTTTCCCAGTCCGTGGTCGATGGGCCCATTCCGGAACGATTTGCCGGGACTGACCAGATCCTGCCGGCTCGAAGCTCGAATCGTCCCAGCTCAGAACGACCTCGAAGGAGCCACCCGACCCGAGCTCTTGGTCGGGAATCCCGAGTTCGATCCACACGATCTGACCTGCTTCGGCTTGCGTAGTGGAGACATCGAGATCTACCCGGAGTTCGAGGTCGGACTGGGGTGACCGAGAAGTGTTGTCCGAGGGCGCGGTCGCCGAATTATCGTAGGCCGACAAGCCGAAGATCACGGCCATTACGATCAAGGTCTTTCCAGATTCCTGGCTTGCTGGACTTTTCATGACGACCTGCGGCAGGTGGGTAGCGGCGTCCATCGCCGCTCTCGTACCACACACAGGATCCGGGACCGTGCGTGCTCATGACGGCGTGGGCCGGCCCGCGAAGCGCCCCAGGGCGCTAGTCGCGCGCGAGGAACAGCCAGTCCGTGTGCTCTTCCTCGACGAGGTCGTTCACGTAGCGGACCGGCACGACCTCGACCACCGCGAACGCGGCTCCTAACGCGTCGACGAAGGGCGAGTTTTCCGCGTAGGACCAGACGGCCAAGATCCCTCCCGGCGCCAAGTGCCGCTTCGCCCGGCCGAGCCCGGGCTCCGTGTAGAACGCTTCATTTCCGGCCCCGAGATGATCGTCCGGGGCGTGGTCGACGTCGATGAGCACGACGTCCCAATGTTCGTCAGCCGGCGCAAGGAGGGTCGCGTAGGCGTCGCCTTGGCGGACGCCGAACCGCGTGTCCGCGAGCAACTCCCCGGATAGTGGAATTAGACCCTCACGCAGAAAGCCGACGACGGCGGGAAAGATCTCGATGACCTCGACCCGCCTCGTGCGGTCCGACTCCAGCGCTCTGGCGGCGGTGTAGCCGAGGCCCAGCCCGCACACGAGCACGGACAAGTCGTGCCCGGCGTGGAGCGCGAGAGCTTCGCCCGCGAGCGCGCGCTCGGACACCGTGTTGTAGCTGCTCATCAGCAGCTGGTGATCGAGGGTGATTTCGGTGATCACCGTGCCGGGCCTGGAGAGCAACTCGCGCCGGCGTAGGCACAGATTGCCGAGCGGCGTCTTCTCGTAGGCCAGGATTTCCAGGTTGGAGGGGGTCATTCGTATCACGATCGCCGGTCGGTCCCACCGAGCGCAACCTGGCGGGATCTGGTCGGTATGCCCGCCTCGTGTGGCCGCAACCTTCCCGGGCGAGTAGTGTTCCCGGACAGAATTTCGGACTCAGAGTCGGCTGCCCGTGCGGCGTGGCTCCCAAAGGAGCCGCGACGACATGTCGGGTAACGACTCATGACGAGATTCCCGCGCCCTTGGCTCGTCTCGAGCGGGGTGCTTTGTGCCCTGCTTCTGGTATGGGACGTACAAGTACTGGCGGCCCACGGTGTGGCGCAGGGCGACCAGGGATTCTTCCTCACCAACGTGGGCGCCGCCATCGGGCCGTTCATGTATCTCGGCGCGAAGCACATGTTCACGGGATACGACCACCTGCTCTTCCTCGTGGGTGTGCTCTTCTTCTTGTATCGCTTCCAGGACGTGGTCCTCTACGTGAGTCTCTTCACGCTGGGCCACAGTATCACGCTGCTGGTGGGGGTTCTGTGGGGGGTTGAGGCGAACCCGTTCATCGTCGACGCCATCATCGGACTCTCTGTAGTCTATAAAGCCTTCGACAACATGGACGGATTCCGTCGCTTCCTCGGTTTCCAGCCGAACACCAAGCTTGCCGTGCTCACGTTCGGTCTCTTCCACGGGTTCGGCCTGGCGACGACGCTACAGGAATTGTCGCTCTCGAGAGAGGGCCTGGTCACCAACATGCTCAGCTTCAACGTCGGCGTTGAGATGGGGCAGGTCCTGGCGCTGATGGGCGTGTTGATCGCGTTGAGTTTTTGGCGATCGCGCGGCGGATTCCTGAAGCACGCGTTCCTGGCGAACGCTTTGCTCCTGGTGGGAGGCTTCATCCTCATGGGCTATCAGATCGTGGGATACTTCGTAAATGTCGCCTGAGGCTCCTATGACAGACCCAACCATGTCCGATTCCCACATGCCCGATGCTCCCTCGAAGGCCAAACTGCTTCGGGCTACTCTGGCGGCTATCCTCGTTGCAGGGCTCGTCCTGGTCACGGTCGTCCTGCCGGCCGAGTACAACATCGACCCACTCGGAACGGGAGAAGCGCTGGGCCTGATCGTGCTCTCGGAGTCTGACACCGATGCCATTCCTGTCCGCTCGGACGGCATCATCCCGCAGAGCGGGAGCTATCGCCTCGACGAGCAGACCTTCGAGTTGGAGCCGGGAGAGTTCGTGGAGTACAAATATCGGCTGGAGCAGGGCCGGGCGATGACCTACTCGTGGACCGCCAGCTTCTGGATCCGGTCCGAGATGCACAGCGAAGCCGACGGGGCAGAGCCGGGTACCGCCGAGTTCTTCGAGGTCGAGGAAAAGACACTGGAAGGGCACGGCAGCTACGTCGCGCCATTCCCGGGGATCCACGGATGGTACTGGCTCAACGAAGGAGACAGCCCGGTCACGGTAACGTTGCACGCCGCCGGGTTCTTCACGGAGTCCACCGTGTTCCTGGAGGCTGTCGCTCCCGTCGAGCGCGACATTACGGAGACGCCCCTGGAGGGAGCCCTGCGGAGCTACATCAATACAGGGCCGGCGCGGCTACCGGTGATGATACCGGGAAACTAGGGGACCGGGACGGCGTCGTCGCGGATGGCAGGGTCTATCGAGGAGTCGAGTTGCTCAACAGGCCGTTCACTCGGCGGGAGCTGGCCAATGGCGTGTACTCGGCGCTTCAACAGAGTTCGTGAGCTTGCGAGGCCAGGCGGGCGACGGCAGTGTAGGCGGTCACTACGATGGAGGTGTTGCGGTGTTGTGGGCGATTCTCTTCATACTCCGGATATTCGAAT
>JAYZBT010000033.1:0-28890 GCA_036338615.1 Gemmatimonadota bacterium | reverse complement strand
TTAGATGCGGTAGAGGACGCTACCACAGAGGTGATCGGTGGCAACGGGCCGGCGCGGCAGCACGCGGGCCCCGCGGAAGAGATCCGGCCCTCCTCGAGTGCCGCCGAGGCGTGGCAGCGTTGGCTCGATGCGGGGGATTCTGTGCCGAAGGGGCTCACCGCCTCCCTACGCTCGGCTGAGCTGATTGCTCTGCCCGACGGACGCATCGAGATCACGCCCTTGCCCGGTCCGGCGGCCGAAAGGCTACGTTCACCAACGGTCCTGGACGAGATCCGCGGGGGACTGGAGCCGTATTTGGGTCGGGTACCCGATGTACGGATGGGGTCGCCGTCGGAGGTTGGTCCGGAGGCCACTCGCATCACGGAGGAGGAGGTTCGGGGGGATACGATGAAGGCCCTGTTCCGCCAGGAACCCCGCCTAGAACGGGCGGTAGAAGAACTCGACCTCGAGCTCATGGATTAGCCAGGAACATGGATAACATTCAGCAGATCATGCAGCTTGGCCAGCAGATGCAGGCCAAGATGACAGCGCTTCAGGAGTCCCTGGAGGCCAACAGAGTATCCGCGTCGTCTGGGGGCGGAATGGTGACGGTCACCGTGGACGGAAAAGGCGCGGTGAAGCAGGTCCAGATTGATCCGACCTGTGTCGATCCTCGCGATGTGGAGATGCTCGAGGACCTCGTTTTGGCCGCGGTCAGCGAGGCGCAAGGCAAGGCCCAGGGCGAGTATGAGCAGCAGATGAAGAAGGTCACCGGCGGCCTCCCGAGCATCCCCGGGCTTCCCAAGCTCTTCTGATTATCACGGCACGAGTTTCCCTGGGGGTGAGCAGCCTGAAGGGGGAGCGAATGGATCGTGGGCTGCGATGTCGGTAATCGAGCGGCTGACCGGTGAGTTCGCACGACTCCCTGGCGTTGGGCCGAAGACCGCCCTTCGCTTGGTCTATCACCTCATGAAGGGCTCCAAGGACGATACCCGGAGGCTCGCTCGATCTCTCGTCGACCTGGCAGAACGGGTCCGCCTCTGTGAGGTGTGCGGGAACTTCTCCGAACACGACCTCTGCGAGGTGTGTTCGAACCCTCGCAGGGACGGCTCGATCCTGTGCGTGGTGGAAGAAGCGTACGAGGTGGGCGCGATCGAGCGTACCGGGCAATATCGCGGGCTCTTTCATGTGCTCGGAGGGCGTCTATCACCCCTCGACGGCATCGGGCCCGACGAGTTGAATCTGATTCCACTGCTAGAGCGGATTCGCGAGTCCGACGGGCAAGTCCAGGAGATCATCATCGCAACCAATGCGTCGGTCGAAGGAGAGGCGACTGCGGTGTACCTGGACCACGAGATCCGGCCGCTGGGACCGCGGGTCACACGACTCGCGCGCGGTATCCCGGTCGGGAGCGATCTCGAGTACGTGGACGGGTCCACCATCGCTCAGGCGCTCGCCGGGCGGCGGGAGATGTCGATATGAACAAACGCCTTCGCGCGGCTGGCATCACCGTGCTCGTGACAGCTGCGGCTGGGGCCCTCGTCGCATTGATCATCCGCGACCAGATCACCCGCCACCAAAGAGATCTATTCTCGCCGCGTCCCTTGAGACGCCTGGCGGCGCTGGGACACATGTCCAGGGAATCAGCTTCGATCGACACGATTCGGGTACTCAGAGACTTCGTTGCCTGGGAGCCGCGAAAGCTGTTGCGCGAGCGTGCACGGGCAATCGTTGCCAGGATGGAAGAGGAGGTGGCGGAGGCCGGCCTCAGACCGGGAGAGGTGGGCGCATGAGTCGATCCCACGTGCCCCGGTGGTCAACGGCACCGACCGTTCGGGCCGCTTCCCCAGGGTCCGTTTTGCGGCTTGCGCCGCGAGGGTTAGCTTGTGGGCCCTTCGAGCTGGCCAGGCGTATCGGACCGGCGGACTCCAAAACTGAACAGCGAGAGAGGTAGCGTCGACCGATGTCGATGATCAACTACGCCTCGCGTGAGATCAACTGTAAGATCGTCTACTATGGTACCGGGCTCGGTGGCAAGACGACGAATTTGGAGCACATATACTCCAGAGTGAACCCCGATATGAAGGGGAAGATGATCTCTCTGGCCACGGAGACGGAGCGTACGCTCTTCTTCGACTTCCTGCCCATCGACCTCGGCGAGGTTCGCGGCTTCAAGACCCGATTCCATTTGTACACCGTGCCGGGGCAGGTCTACTACAACGCCAGCCGCCGCCTGATTCTGAAGGGTGTGGACGGCCTGGTGTTTGTGGCCGACTCGCAGGCTACGCGGGCCGAGGCGAATATCGAGTCCATGCACAATCTGTACGACAACCTGGAAACGTACGGATACGATCTCGAGACCATTCCCTTCGCGATCCAATACAACAAGCGAGACATGCCGAACGTGCTCTCTTCGGAGGAGCTTCGAGCCCAGATCAATCCGGTCGGCGTGCCGGACTTCGAGGGCATTGCGATCGAGGGGAAAGGGGTCTTCGAGACCCTGTCGTGCGTTAGTAAGCTGGTCATCAAAGCGCTAGCCTGACCCTCCGGGGCCGGACCTCCCTTGTCTAAGAACCGCCTTACCCTCCCCAACGTCATCACGCTAGCGAGGATCGCCGTTTGTCCGGTGATCTTTTACATGGCGTTGTCTCCGAGCATGATGGCTCGTTTCGGGGCGTTCGTGCTCTTCGTGATCGCCGGCCTTTCCGACGTTTGGGACGGCTACCTGGCCCGCCGGTACGACCTGATTACGGAGATGGGAAAGCTGCTCGATCCCTTGGCTGACAAGCTTCTACTCCTGGCCACGTTCGGTCCGTTCTTCATCATTTCTCAGCGTGGCATCGAAGCCGACTTGATCCCGTGGTGGGGTGCGTGGGGCGTATGGGTGTTGGTGGTGATCCTGGGTCGGGAGCTCTTCATCACTGTATTTCGCAGCTACGCCGTAGGCCGAGGTGTGGTGATCGCCGCCGGCAAGTCCGGCAAGCAGAAGGCGCTACTACAGGCGCTCTTCATCGGTGCCTTGCTCCTGTGGTATCCGTTGCGCATGCTGGCGGAGTCGCGGGGCTGGGGAGGAGGCTTCTATGACGTGTGGCAGCAGATCCACACCGCGTGGATTGGCATCACGCTGGGTCTTGCGCTCGCCCTGACGATCTACTCCATGCTGGACTACCTATGGTCGTACAGATCGCTGGTGGGAATGAGGAGCTGAGTCCCGAGCCAGGGGTGCGCGCCTGCATCGTTTCGGTCGGAAACGAGTTGCTCTACGGCGAAACGGTGGACACCAACGCGGCGTGGATGGGTCGAGCTCTTGCTGCCCGGGGAATCAGCGTAGTACGCCGCTACACGGTGGCCGATCTCCGAAAGGAGATCGAACGGGCGGTACGCGAGGCCGTCGACGCAGCGGATCTCGTGCTCGTCTCGGGCGGGTTGGGGCCGACCTCCGACGACATCACGCGCCCGACCGTGGCCGGGCTGTTTGCGGCGCCGATAGAAATCGACGACGCGTTGTTGCAAGCGCTGCGCGACCGCTTCGAAGCGCGCGGGTACGGTGTGCTGCCGGAATCCAACGTCTCGCAGGCCGAGGTCCCGAGGGGCGCGCGGGTCCTGCACAACGCACACGGAACCGCACCGGGTCTGGCGATGCGGTGGTCGGACACCTGGGTCGTGCTGCTGCCGGGGGTTCCCCTGGAACTGCGCGGCATCTTCGATGGCGCGCTGAGCGAACTCATGGACTCCGAGTTCTCGGATCGCGTCCGTCCCGTGTCCCATCGAGCGATTCATACCACGGGGGTCCCCGAATCTCTGCTCGCCGGGATGATCGAGAAGGCTTTCGCCCAGGCGCCCGACATCTCCGCGTTGGCCCCCGACGTCTCGCTCGCCTACCTCCCTGACCTGAGGGGCGTCGACTTGAGGCTTACGGCTCGCGGCGTACCCGTCGATATCGCCGAGTCACAGTTTCGTCAGGTGCTCGAGCGACTTGAGCCGATCGTGGAAAAATGGCGTTTTGAAGCCGCGAGCGGCGACATCGTAGAGTCGGTTTTCGATGCGCTGAGAGGTGGAGGAATGCGGCTGGCCACCGCCGAGAGTTGTACCGCCGGATTGATCGCGAAGCGGATTACGGACTTCCCCGGGGCGTCCGAGGTGTACTCCGGCGGCGTGGTGGCGTACGACAACGCGGTCAAGAGGGACCTGCTCGAAGTTCCGCATCACGTGCTGTCGGCCCACGGGGCGGTCTCCGAGCCGGTCGCCATCCACATGGCTGAAGGAATAGCGCGCCGGCTCGGCGCAGACGTCTCGGTAGCCGTAACGGGCGTCGCTGGACCCGGTGGCGGGACCGATCAGAAGCCCGTCGGTACGGTGTGGCTCGCGGTCTCAGGACCGAGTGGTGTGAACAGCGAACACATGACCTTCGTAGGCGATAGACACGCCGTGCGAGAGCGGGCGGCACAGGCTGCCCTCGCCTTGGTTCTCCGGGTGTTGCAGGCATCCGACCGACACCCCTGAACGGTCGGCCGCAGGCGTGGTATCTTGTACGCTTGGACCGTTCCCAACAAAACGAAACCATGACGGATTCCGTATCGAACACCGAAGATCTTGAGCCGATCGAGGGCGACGAGGCCGTTGCCGACGACGCCACCGAGGCGACGGACTACTCTGACCTCCTGGATCCGCTCGAGGGGCTCCAGGAGTCGCATGAAGGGGACGCGTCCGACGAGGCTGCAGCAGGCTCCGACGGATTGCCAGGCACCGCTGAGGCCGCAGCGCCCGAGGAGTCCGACTCTCCGACGGCGCAGCCGCCCGAGCAGGAACCGTCACTTGACGTGACAGAGTCTGTCGATGAGGCAGAATCAGGCGAGGCGGATGGCGAAACGGAGTTGGTGCTCTTGCAGTCCGAGTTCCACAATCTGAACGACCGACATCTACGTCTCGCGGCAGAGTTCAACAACTTCCGCCGTCGCACGGAGCAGCAGCGGCTCGAAACCTGGACTCGGGCGCAGGCGGACTTGGTCGGCAAGTTTCTCGACGTGCTCGACGACCTGCATCGGGTCGCGGACCTCGACCTGAGCAATGCCACCGTGGATGCGATCATGGAGGGCATCGATCTCGTGGAGCGCAAGTTCCAGCGAGTGGTCGAGGATTCGGGCATGGAGATGATCGACCCGGTGGGTGAGGCGTTCGACCCCGAGCGAATGGAGGCAATGATGCGGGTTCCCACCGAGGACGAAGAACAAGACGACGTGGTCGCACAGGTCTTCCAAAAAGGGTACTCGCTCAAAGGCATTCTGGTCCGGCCGGCCCGGGTGAGCGTCCACAAGCATGGATAGGTGTCCATGAGGGGACACTAGAATGGCGGCTGCGAAGAAGGACTTCTACAAGGTCCTCGGTGTCGACGACAAGGCCACTCCAGACGAGCTGAAGAAGGCCTACCGCGCTTTGGCCAAGAAGTACCACCCGGATGCCAACGGCGGCGATCGCAAGGCCTCCGAGCGCTTCAAGCAGGTGGGCGAGGCGTACGGCGTGCTCAGCGACCCCGCCAAGCGAAAGCAATACGATCAAATGCGCCGCCTTGGCGCCTTCGGCTTCGGCCGCGGCGCCTCGCCGGGGGGCGGCGCCTCGAGTGGCCCACGGGCCGACCAGGGCTTCTCCTTCGACGATC
This sequence comes from Gemmatimonadota bacterium, assembly GCA_036338615.1. Classification (GTDB taxonomy): domain Bacteria; phylum Gemmatimonadota; class Gemmatimonadetes; order Longimicrobiales; family Gaopeijiaceae; genus UBA1138. The sequence continues at coordinate 23,255 of JAYZBT010000033.1, read as the reverse complement.
TGCAGGGGGGCTTCGGCAACATCTCGGATCTGTTCAGCACCCTCTTCGACAACATCGGAAAAAAGGAGCAAGCGGCCGCGAAGAAGGGCGGTCGCCAGAAAGGGCAGAATGTCGAGTATCTGGTGAAGATTCCATTCCTCACCGCGATGCGTGGAGGCAAGGTTGCCGTCGAAGTCTCGATTACCGAGGACTGCGCGACGTGCAGCGGGGTGGGCGCCAAGCCCGGAACAGACCTGGTGACGTGTAGGGAGTGCAAAGGAACCGGCGACGTCTCCTTCGGGCACGGAGGCTTCGCGGTCAAGCGGCCGTGCCCCGCGTGTTTCGGTCGCGGCATGACCCCCGCGACGCCCTGCGACTCGTGTGACGGACGGGGAACGGTCCGTCAGCAGAGGAAGCTGCAGATCAACGTGCCGGTCGGTGTCGATACAGGAGCGAAGGTTCGCCTCTCGGGGCAGGGCGAGCGGGGAAAGGCGGGCGGGAAGCCGGGTGACTTGATTATCGAGTTCAAGGTCCAGCCGGATCGCTTCTTTAAGCGCAAGGCGCTCGACATCCACGTGACCGTCCCCATCAACATCGTGCAGGCGACGCTGGGATCGAAGATCAAGGTGCGGACCGTGAGCGGAAAGAAGGTCGTTCTCCGGATCCCGAAGGGCACGCAGTCTGGCACGAAATTCCGGATCAAGGGCCAAGGGATCAAGAAAGGTGATCGCGTCGGAGACCAGTTCGTGGAGGTCGCGGTCTCCGTTCCAGACGAGTTGTCCGCTGAAGAGAGACAGGTGATGGAGGAGTTTGCGGAGGCGAGCGGCCTCAAACACTGAGTCCGTTCGCGACGCATCGTCCTTCGGGTACAGGCCCTAGGAGATAGCGGCTCGCGTCGAAGCGCCGACGATCCTGCCTCCGCCCAGCACGCGGTCGTGATCGTCGAAGAGCACCGCCGACTGCCCAGGGGAAACCGCCGCCAGTGGCTCCGCCAACTCGAGCGTCAAGGCATCGTCGATTCGGCTGACGATCGCGGAGACCGCAGTGGCTCGGTAGCGAAGCTGCGCGCGTACCGGCGTACCGGCCTCTGGCGGCTCCTCCAGCCAGTTCAACCCACCGATGTCTACGATGTCCTCGAACAGTTCGTCCCGGGTGCCGACCACGACCTCGCGGGTCCCGGCGCGTATCTCGAGAACGAACATCGGTTCCGGAAATCCTCCGCGCAGGCCTTTCCGCTGGCCGACCGTGAAGCCGGCGTACCCGCCGTGCTCGCCGATGACCTCTCCACTCCGACGCAGCACTTTTCCGGGTTGCAGCGCCGGGTGGACGGGAGGCAGGCGTTTCTCGAGCAAGTCCCGGTAGTTGCCGGTGGGCACGAAACAGATTTCCTGGGACTCGGGTTTATCCGCCGTAATGAGTTCGAGTTCGCGCGCCCGAGCCCGTACCTCGCCCTTCGTCAGCGCGCCCACCGGGAAGAGCAACTTCGGCAGCATCGAACGAGGCATCGCCCAGAGGAAGTACGACTGGTCCTTGTCCGGATCGATTCCCCGAAGTAAGGAGGATCGCTGCGAGCCGTGTTCCACGCGCACGTAGTGCCCGGACGCGATGCGTTCGCAACCGAGCGCTTCGCCACGGGCCAACAGGTCCTTGAACTTGGTGTTGCTGTTGCAGTTCACGCAGGGGTTGGGCGTGCGACCCTGGGAGTATTCGGATACGAAATCGTCGATGACGTCGCGCGTGAAGTCCTCTTCCACGTCGAAGACGTAGTGGGGAATGTCGAGCGCGTCGGCTACTCGCTTCGCGTCCATGATCCCGTCGAGCCCGCAACACGTCTTGGAGTGGGAGGGGGTCTCCGAGAAGCAAAACGTCTTCATCGTCACGCCGACCACTTCATGTCCCGCTTCTACCAGGAGGGCTGCGGCCACGGACGAGTCGACGCCGCCGGACATCGCCACCAGCACTCGACTCACGAAGCTTTCTCCATGGCGCGCAACCGGCCGACCACCTGCGCGAGCACGGCGGCCGCCTGGACCAGGTCCGACTCGGTCGTGTGGCGACCCAAGGAGAATCGCACGGTCGCCATCGTATCCGCCGAACCGAAGAGTGCGCTGATCACGTGGCTGCCGGCCGTGCTTCCGCTGGCGCACGCGGAGCCGCCCGACGTCGCGATGCCTTCCATGTCGAGCGCGTTGAGCAGCAGCTGACCGTCTACGCCGCCGATACCGAGGCTGGAGATGCTCGGGCTGCGCGGGGCCCCACCCACGTTGATGCGCACGTCGGTGATCTCGGCCAGGACGCGCCCCTCGAATGCGTCGCGGAGCACGCTCAGACGCATGGCTTCATCGGCCTGCTCGTCCACGGCCAGTCGGAGGGCGGCCGCGAATCCGACGGCCCCCGCGACGTCCTCGGTCCCCGGGCGCAACGCTCGCTCCTGACCTCCGCCGTACAGTAGGGGCGCGATCTCGGTCGCGTCTCGTACGAAGAGCAGCCCTGTTCCCCGGGGTCCGTAGATCTTGTGCCCGGTGGCGGTGAGTAGACCGATACCGGGGAGTTGGGCGGACACCGGAATTTTTCCGACCGCCTGCACCGCGTCCGTGTGCAGCGTGCCCCCGTGCGCCTCCACGAGCCGGCCGATCTCGGGGATGGGAAGGACCATTCCGGTCTCGTTGTTCACCCACATGACGGACACGACCGTCGGTCCGTTTCGCAGGGCGGTCTCGAGGGGCGCGAGGTCGACCGTGCCGTCCGTGTGCACCGGAAGCGTCACAAGCCGAAGCTCGCCACGCGATTCGGCTCCACGGGCCGTGTCGAATACCGCGTGATGCTCTACGGAGCTGATGGCCAGCGTAGGCACTGTACCGTCCTGCGAGATCGCGCGGCAGCGCCCCAGCACGCCGAGGTTGTCCGACTCGGTCCCGCCCCGGGTGAAGAGGATCTCGCCCGGGTCCGCCTCGAGCGCTTCGGCGGCCAGGTCTCTCGCGCGCTCCAAGGCCGCGGAGGCCTTTCTACCCCATCGGTGCAGGCTGGAGGGGTTGCCGAAGGTCTCGGAGAGGAAGGGAGCCATCGCCTCCTTGACCTCCGATCGCATCGGGGTGGTGGCGGCGTGATCGAGATAGACGGGGTGCATCCGTGTGTGCTACCGAAGGAGGTAAAAAAGCGCCAGTTGCTGCCCGTGGCGGAGACCGTAAGTTAACGGCGTTCTACCTTTCCCTTGAACAATGTGCCGACTCCCGACCGCATGACGCGATACCCGTCTCCACTTCCCGAAGACCCGCCCAGGTGCTTCCGGGCGACGGTGCACGGGACGGTGTTCGCGGGTCGAGACCGTCATCTGGATTCCGTGAGCGACGGAGACTCACTCCGCTTGGTTGCCGATCCGCCTGTGCAGGACAACCCGGAAGTCTGGGTTCACCTTCCGTCCGGTGATCCGATTGGACATCTGCCGCCTGAGATCGCGTACTGGCTCTGGCCATGGATGCTGCGAGGGGGCGTGGCGAAGGCAAGGGCTCTGCGAGTACGGGGCGCCGAGGTGCCATCCTGGCGCCGCATCGTGCTCGAGGTGGTGTGCCAGCCGGCCTGATAGTGCCCACCCGGGTTGTGCTGTCCCACTGCCCCGTCAGAAGCTCGATACGCCGAGGTGGGTGAGGTCCTGCACCTCGAGGGCCTCTCCGACTCGAAACGGTTCGCCGTACGAGACCCGGATGAGTGAGCCGTAGTGCGCGAGTTGCGCTCGGATTTGCTCGCCCAGCGGCCGGTCGCCACCAGGAAAGACCTCTCCAGCTTGGTTGACCCCGTTGAATTGGGACGAATAAGCCTCGATCGCCTCGAGCTTGGCATCGACTTGATCGCTGATGTCGACGACGAAGTCGGGTGGGCCGGCATCTTCGCGAAACGCGGTGGCGTATACGAGCGTCTCGGGTCGAAACGGCTCCCCGGGTACGTCGAGTTTCTTGAGCCCGCTCAAAAAGCACGCGTCTCGCACGAGCGCGCACGCGACCCGGTGATCCCGGTGGCGGCCCACCTTCCAATGCGTCACTACGATCCTCGGCCGTAGTGCCCGCAGTTGCTCCGCGACGACATGACGAGACTCGTTGTCGTTCTCCAACGCCGCATCTGGGAGGCCCGCGTTCCGGCGCTCCGCCAGTCCCATGATCCGGGCGGCCTCCGCGGCCTCCGCGGCGCGCTGCTCTACCGATCCGGAGCTACCCATCTCACCGGCGGTCAGGTCCAGTACGCCGACGCGCTTGCCCGCTGCCGCGCTCTTGATGAGGGCGCCCCCGCACAGAAGCTCCGCGTCATCCGGGTGGGCCATGATGGCCAGGAGGTCGAGCCCCTCGAACGCCTCGAACCGTTGCGGCCCGTTGCCCCTCTCGGGGCTCACTCGAACCTCAGAGCATCCACCGGGTCCATGCGACTCGCTCGCATCGCGGGCAACAGCCCGAAGAGCATACCTGTCAGCGACGCCATCGCCAGCGCTGTGCCAACCGCCCAAAGCGGGATCCTCGCGGGTACCGGCGTAAGCGCCGCCACGATCGCGGCGAGGCCCCATCCCATGAGCATCCCCACTAGAGCCCCCAAGGCGGTCATGGCGGAGGCCTCGACGAGGAACTGCCACAAGATCTCCCTTCGTGTGGCGCCCACGGCCTTCCGGATACCGATCTCGCGAGTGCGCTCGGTGACGCTGATGAGCATGATGCCGATGACACCCACGCCGCCCACCAGTAGTCCGGTCGAGGAGAGCGCCATCATCACGAGGAAGAAGACGGCCGTGAGTTGATCGAATAGATCGATGATCTGAGCCGACGCCATCGTCGCGAAATCGTTCTCTTCCCGTGGACCGAGGCCGCGCATTTCGCGCATCGCGGCGATGACGTTGTCCTGGGCTCGCTCGAACGGGACGGAGTCCTTGGGCACGACGTAGATACTCGCCTGTTCGGCATTCTGGCGTAGCCGTCGCACGGCCGCCGTGTAAGGCACGACCGCGAAGTGGGGGATCGCACCGGAGAAGATGTTGTCGGCGGGCTCAATCACCCCGACCACCCTGAAGGGCTCCTGCGTGCCCCTCCATCGGTTCAACATGCGCACTCGGCGTCCGATCGGGTCCCGCTGACCGAACAGCTCGGTTGCCAGCTCGGACGTGATCACGACGATGGCACGGTTCTGATCGACCTCGGCGGGTGTGAAGTCGCGTCCCGCGATGAATTCCCCGGGCTGGTACGCTGGCCAGCCCGACGAGTACCCTTGGGTTTGAATGTTCCGGACGGTGTGACCGTCGTAGTCCATGTCGATGGAGAACGCGAAGTTGAACAGCGCCGCATCGATGGTGGGCAGGCGGTCGAGGCGTTCGGCTTCGGCAGGCACCAGTTCTGGTTTGTTCCACCAGGGGGGGCGGTTGTTGCCCCCGTCCGAGATGCGAACCGCGGTAAAGTCGAAGCGCATTACCATGAAGCCGTTCGTCGGGCCTGCTTCGAACGCTTCCATGACGCTGGTGCGGATGCCGGTGATGAGCGCTGCGAGCATCACGACTACCGAAACGCCGACGGCTACCCCGAGGATCGTGAGACTCGAGCGCAGGGCGTTGGCACGCATCGCGTCGAACGCGATGAGCAGGCCTTCGTGCAGGGAGGTGAGAGCGGTGGCGCCCGCTTGTTCGGGATTCTTACTCATAGCGTAGTGCGTCCACCGGGTTGAGCTTCGATGCTTGGGTGGCTGGATAGACACCCGCGGTGATGCCCACCGACGTGCCGAGGCCCACGCCCACCATGATCCACTTCAGGCTCACCGCGGCCGGCATCGGAGAAACGGCTGCGATGAGCGTCGCGATCCCGAGCCCCGCAGCGACCCCGAAGATGGCTCCGACCGTGGAGAGCGTGACGGACTCGATGAGCACCTGCGTCAAGATGTCTCGTCGCCGTGCCCCGAGCGCCTTGCGCACACCGATCTCACGGGTGCGCTCCATGACCGACACGAGCATGATGTTCATGATGACGATTCCTCCCACCACGAGAGAGATCGCCACGAGCGCCGGAAGCGCGGTGAACAGAATGCGCGAGATGTTGTCCCAGAAGCTGATCGCGTCTTCGGCGGTCTCAGCCCCGAAGTTGTTCGCCTCACGCGGCCTCAACTGCCGTCGCGAGCGCATGATGCCTTCTACCTCTTGCCGGATGCCGCGGACCTGGTCGGGGTCACTCGCCTGGATGATCACCGAGCTGATGACGCCTCGAGGATTGGTGACCGACTGAATCGGAGATCGCGCCGGAGCCACCGCGAAGTTGTCCTGCGACTGACCGAAGATCGACCCCCTCTCCTCCAAGACGCCGATGACGCGGTACGGGAACCCACGGAGTCGGACCGTCCGGCCGATCGGGTCCAGGTCCTCGAATATTACCTCCGCGGTCTCCTTGCCGAGTACCACGACAGGGATTCCGCGATCTGCCTCCTGCTCGGAGAACGCGCGACCGCGCGCGATGCCCAGGTTGCGCACGGTAAAGAGTTCAGGCGAAGCGCCCGTCACGCGGACTCCAGTCGCGGTGCGACCGTTGTCGCCTATGGCGTCGGAACTCGTGCTGCTTTCCACTGCGATGAGCGCGGGAATGGTGAGCTTATCACGGATCGCCTCCGCGTCTTCGTACCTCAGTCGCGGGTGTCTCAAGCGCCGGCGCCAAACCTCCTCGTCGGCGTTTACGTCGGAATTGCCCCAGCGACCCACGGTCACGGTGTTGATGCCGAACACCTGCGCCGTGACCTCTTCGCGAACGTATTGGTCGAGGCCCTCGATGACGGTTACCACCACGATGAGGAACATGACGCCCATGATGACCCCGAGCAGGCTGAAGAACGTCTTCAGTTTCTCGCTGCGGAGTTGGTTCATGGCGAGCGTGACGCCCTCCCAGATCTGCACTTGCCGCCTCCTCCCTCGCCGTAGCCTTCGCCGGTCAGTTTATCACGGGTTCGTCTGTGCTACGCACCGCATCGCCGTTACTGAGTTGCCGAATCGTCTGGTAGGGTCCCGCGACGAGGGTGTCCCCCATGCTGACGCCCGAGAGAATCTCGAAGAACTCCTCACCGGCGATTCCGACCTCGACGGTCGTGAAGGTCACGATGCCATCGACTACGATGAAGACGCCTTCGACGTCTTCGAGTTCGTCGTCCTCGGAGGCCGCTTGGCTCGAATCACGCACCTCCTCACGCACGGTCAGGGCGATGATCGGCACCGCCAGAGCGTCCCAGCGCGTTTCGGTGATGATGTCCGCTGTTGCCGAGAGGTCGGGTCTGAGCAGCGCCTCGTTCACGTCGAGCGTCATGACGACCTCGAAGTCGATCGCGGCCTGCTGACCCGCTGCCTGTTGCGTGGGCGGGTTGATCGCCGAATTGCCGATCTCGGTAACTCGACCACTGAACTCCTGGTCGCCGAAGGCGTCTATGCGGATGGAGGCGCTGTCACCCAACGAGATCCCTGGCACGTCGGTCTCGTCGACCTGAACGACCACCTCTATGACCGAGAGGTCGGAGATGGTGAGCACCAGGCTCCCGGGGTTGTTCATGGTACCGATGATGACCGTCTGGCCTTCTTCGACGTTCAGGCGCGTGACCTTTCCGTCCATCGGAGCTCGGAAGATCGTCTTGGAGAGCTGGTCTTCGGCCTCTTCGACCGACGCGCGCCACTGTGCGACGCCGTGTTCGGAGGAGGAGACCGTCGCCACGGCGATGTCGACCCGCGTACGAGCGTCGTCGACCTGGAGACCACTGACGAGCAAGGAATCGCGCGCCCTTAGGCTGAGCAAGCGATTGAGGTCCCGCTCGGCCTGCAGCAGGTTGGCCTCCTGCTGCGTCTGCTGCGCCTCGGCCTGCGCCAAGGAGGCTTCGTTACGGGAGACTGCCGCCTGGTACAGATCCGGCTCGAGCCGGAGCAGGACTTGCCCCCGCACCACGTCATCGCCTTCGTCGATGAGCAGCTGGGCCACCTTTGCCGAGACCTCTGAGCTGACATCGACGGTGCGGCGCGCACGGATGTTGCCGCTGGCGGTAACGACCTGGACGAGGTCTCTCAGCTCGACTCCTTCCGTACGCACCTCGACGCCCGTCGTGCGTCCGCGACTGGCTTGCACGGTGGCGGCGGTGCCAATCACGATCAAACCGATCACGCCGATGATTACTTTCGTCTTCGAATTCATGGCCTCTAGTTTCTGAGGGAGGAGCCCACGAGCGCCTCCAGGCTGGTCACTGAGTCGTGATAGAAGAACACCGCGAACACGCGGTCACGGTCGGCCTGCGCGAGTAGCGTCTGCGCGTCCACGAGCTCGATGAAGGTGATCGCATTCAACCGGTAGCGCTCTCGCGCGAGTCTCAACTGCTGGTCCGCCAGAGCTCGGTTGCGCTCTTCGAGTAGCGCGCTCTCGTACGCCGTGCGCACGTTTGCGAGCCCGATCGAAATATCCGCTTCCAGCGCCAATTCCTGCTCCCGCACTTGGTATCCCAGATCGTCGCGCTGCAGCCGGGCCGCCTCCAGGTTCCTCTGGCGGCTCAGTCCCTGGAAAATCGGAATGCTCACGCCGAGCGAGACGCTCGGCGGTGATCCCTCGAAACTGAACGGAAACGCTCTGTTCCCGTCCGTGATCGCCTGTCTATTGGCGTCCGTGAAAACGAAGCGCGAACAGTCGCGCACCGGCAGTGGGTCGGCGAGCCTCGAGTACAGGTTGTTGGTCTGGACGCAGGAGGCGACGGACCCGGCCACCTGAGCCTCGGCTTGCGCGACCTGAAAGTCTGTGGAGCTCGCCTGGCGGGTGAAGCCGCTCCATCCCGTGGAGATGGAGAAGGAAGGCATATAGGCCGAGCGAGCGGAGCTGACCCCGATGTCGGCGGATTCCTTCGAGCGGCGCCTTGCCTCAAGCGTCGGGTTCTGACGCAGGGCCATGGACGTGAGTGCGTCGAGCGTCCATGTCGGCTCGGAGAGTTCGAATCCCGTGGAGAGCTCGTAGTCCTGTGCCACCGAGAGACCGAGCTGCTGGAGCAGCCTCATGCGGGCCGTCGAGAGCAGGTTTCGGGTCTGCAGCACCGTGACTTCAGAGCGCCCGACCTGGATCTCTGCCTGCCCGACATCGATGGGCGTGACCTGCCCGACTTCCAACTGGCCTTGCGCCAGCCGCAGGTTGAACTCGTTGTTTTCGAGTTGCAACTCGGCGAGCCGCAGTGCCTCCTGCTGACGAAGCAGGTCCACATAGAAGTTGGTGACCTGCGACTCGAGACCGTCGCCGGCGACCTTGATGTTCGCGAGCGTAGCCCCGCGCTGGGCTCGCGCCTGCGCGGGCGCCTTCAGCTTCGCCCACGTGAGCGAGAAGTTCAGGTTCAAGTTGTAGTTCGAGAAGTAGTACGACGGCTGACTGCCAAAGCCCAGGTCGCCGAGCGTAATGCCCCCGATTTGTGTTTCGCCGGGTCCTTGCCAGGACACGCCCGAGCCGGCGGACGCGGTTGGCAGCAACGCCCCGTATGCCTGACGCACGTCCCAGTCAGCGAGTGCCTCGTCATTGCGGGTCTGTAGGAAACCCGGGTTGGTGCTACGTGCGATCTCGAGCGCGTCTGCTAAAGAAAGGCTGCTCGGGACCGCTTCTTGGGCCGTTAGGGGCGCCGTCGCCATCATAGCGACGAGCGCGACCGCCCTCACGCAGAGCCTCATCCTCAAAATCCCTCTCGTATCCGTCAGTGGAGTCGATCCAGAGTCCCGTACGCCGTCCAGAAGTGGACAGTTTCAAATCATGAGACAAACCGCGGCGCTGTGTATGACAGCCTCTACGCGGTCCGCGGGACACATCTTCATGACACGTCAGCTTCTACAGGACACGGCTCCGTGCCATCGGGTTTAAAAGTAACCCCCACGCCGTCGGTACCAAGGTCCTGGAGCCTTCAACCCACCAGGTCTTGGCGCTCCGCTACGTACCCCAGCGACGGCACCTCCACACGCAGGACTTGCCCCTGACTGCCGAACCAAACGATTCGCTCGTGCTCACCACTGCGGAACGCGACCCGTCGCGAGTCCACCAGGGTGCCGCCCAAGCGCAGTTGTTCGTCGGTCGAGGGGCCTGCCACCACGTCCATCTCCGTCCGCGAACGAGGCTCGATGACCCGGGCGGTCTCTCCCTCACGCAGGTTGCGCAGGAAGTAATAGTGATGCGCCACGAATTGTTCGACGATTCGGGTATCGGTGCTCACCCTGAACTCGCGCTCCTCCAGTCCGGCTGCTGAGCGAAAGTTGGAAACGAAACGAGAATCGACGACCCTGATCGCGATCTCGGAGGCGTCCTGCCCCACGACCTTGAGCTCGTACCCGCCCGCGGTCCCGTCGGCACCCTGGGCGCTCAAGATCGGACGGAGTTCTTGGGACTCACCGCCACGCGTCAGGGTCACGACGCCGTTCGCCATGAAAGTCGCTGAGCGGCGATTGCCCGCCCTCCTGATCGTGAACTCCTCGCTGCCGATCACTTCACCGCCAACGCTCACCGAGAAGGTGCCGCGATCCACGAGCACGATCTGGGCGCCGAGCCCGGAACCGGAAGTAAGCGCGGGCATGAATGACGAGGCCAAGAAGGTGGCCGCAAGACAGGCCGTCGAGGGCGTCACACGAAAGGGGTTGGGAACTCGCATGACCTTGCTACACCTCCGGCGCCGACGCGTTCGCGTCGCACGCCGGCTCGGCGCCGAGCGCCGACGAGATTTCACGCACGTAGCGCTCGAAGAGTGCCGCTCCCTTCGCTTCGGTAGCCCGAGTCGGGCGACCTACCACACCGCGGGATTCAGGCGGGGGTGCAGGCACCCGGCCCCGCGTGTACTTTCGCAACGCTTTAGCGTCGGGCACGAAGTCCTCTGCCTGGTCCATGCGGACCAGATTGGGTGCCAGGTGTAGTAGGAGAGACGTTTCCAGCTCGCCGCCGTGCTCGCTCTCCGGATCTGACTGGACGATGTCGCGGACGTCGATTTGATAGAGATCGTACACGCTGTTGGTCGATTCGGCGGTCAGCGCCATCAACAGCGCCTCCCAATGGGGCTCGTAACGATGCGCCGTGATGATGATAATGAACTCGGAGACGCCATCGTCTTCCCACTGGGCGAGCAGTTCGTTGATGGCTCGATGGAGGGTCTTGCGGCGAAGTCCCGCGGCGCCGGCGAAGGGCCCCCGCCGATCGAGACCCCGTAGGAGAAGGTCGGAGCGCGTAGAATGCCGAGTTGTTGTGAAACGGCGTGGGCGACGCGATCCGCGATGAGCACGTTGGCTCCCAAAGGGAGGTGAGGGCCGTGTTGGTCCATCGCGCCTACCGCGAGAATCAGGCGAGGATCTCGGGCGACCCTGCGCCCGATTTCCGGCCAGCTCAGTTGGTCGATTGCGAATGAGGTCACGTTCGCGGATCTCCCGAGAGTGGCGGAGGGCGGCTCGAGCGTTCGGTTGGCTCGGTCCGTGGGTGGCGTTGGCGTTCATGTCGTTGTGGACCGCGTCGCCTGGGCACGCTGCCCTGGTCCTGGCTGCCACGGGTTCGACGGTGGCCCTCTTCTGGGGGCCCCGTCGGCGAGGCATGGCGTGGGGTACAGGCTCGACAATACTGGTCCTCGCCATCCTGGCGGGATTTACGGCGCAACGCCACGTGGGTGAGCTCACGTCCGGGTGGGAGGAGTATTGGGCGGAGCGTGAGCAGGAAGTTGGTGAGGGCACGCTGGACGCTGCCTTACAGGGGCTTCTGGCATCTGGCGAGGCCGCGGCCGACTCGCTCGCCGGGGTTGCGCGGAGACTGGGCGTGTCGCGCGATATCTCGGTGGTCGAGCGACTGCGGGCGCGTCACGGGCCCTCAGCGTTGGCGCTCTACGATTCGAGAGGGCGGCTCGTCCTCTGGGACGGTGAGCACCGCGGCAAGGTCCCGGAGGTCGCCCAGAGTGGCGAGCAACGCTACATGTACCGGGACCTCGCGCTCTTCGGGTATCTGTATGTTACCTCCGAGGCCGCCGACGGGAGCGTCGCCGTGGCTGCCCATCTCCTGCGCACGGATCTGTCGCCGGATCTCGGAGCGGACGTCGGCGACTTTCGGTCTGAGTTCCTGCGGATGACGGGCGAGTCGATTCGCATCACGGCGGAGTCTCCTCCTGGGTCGGAAGCCACGTGGGAACTGTCGGTGCCCGGTGGGGAGCGTCTGCTGAGCGTGGTCGTGGAGCGACCCGAGCTGGACGCCAGAGTCTCGGTCGCCATGGGGCGGTGGCAAGCCGGTGTTTCGTTGGGACTGGTACTCGCTTGGCTACTCTTGGCGATCGGAGGATCGCCCAGGCCCGCGGAGGGGACCGTGGCGGCCTCTGGCCTTTTCTTCCTCGCCGCCTGCCGTCCGCTCGCTCAGATCGCTCGCCTGGCGGTGCTATTCGATCCCGCGCTGTACCAGCTTCCGGGCCCAATCCCCGTTTCACTCGGCCGGCTCGGTCTCCTCGCCCTGGCGGGCTTTACCGTAATCGCAGTTCTGCCCCGGCCCAGGACGCAAATACCGTTCTGGGCCACCGGCTTGCTAGCGGGCGTGCTGTTTCCCGCGGTCATTCGCTTCGTCGAGGCGGGACTCCAGCCGGGTGCTCTCACCAGCGGAAGACTCGAGTGGATCGCTTACCAGGGTGCGCTCGCGGCACTGCTTACCCTCGTGGTCGGCTCCGGGCTCGCGTTCACGAAGCCCGATCCTCAGGGCAATCGCATGCTGGCGGTTGTGGGGCTGGTCGTGGCGCTCGCCCTCGCGGGCGCCGGCGGCACCTATGCGGTGGTCACCCGACTCCTGCCCGTCTGGTCGATGGCCCTCTGGCTGCTTCCCACGGCGCTCGCGGCGGCGTCCATCGGCGCCTGGGGCGGTTGGCAGCGGCCTCTGGTCAGCTGGCTGATGGCCGGCGTCTTGGCCGCCAGCGCCACGCTCCCGGCCGCATGGCAGAAGCAGATCGAGGCCGAGGTCGCGCAGGGGACGGCCTTCCTCACCGCCGTCGCCGCGCCGGAGGACCCGGTACTGCGCGAGCGCCTGCTGCGACTAGGCGAAGTGGCCGATTCACTGGATCGGTCGGGCAAGGGGGACGTCGACATCATGTACGGCGCGTGGCGCCGAAGTGGTCTGGCTGAAGAGGCGGTACCGCTCAGGGTCACCATCTGGACCGACGAGGGCGAAGCTGCCGAAGAGCTGCGCATCGCTGTGGGGACCGACCGACCGTCCCGCATCGCCGATATCGCTCAGGAGGTCCGAACGCTGGGGACCTCTAAGCTGTTTCACCTGCGGCGGGACGACGCACGCTACGTGGTCGCGGTGCCGCTCTCGCGCGGGCACGTATTGACGGCCGTGGGGCCAGCGATCTCAACGGTCGCGAGTTCCCGGTCAGCCCTTGCAGCGATCATGCAGGGCCGCTCTGCGGCGCCCGCCGAGCAGCTCACCTTCATTCCGCTCTTGGCGACGGACCCACACGGGCCCGGGGTGATCGAATGGGAGCGCACGAGCACGGGCTGGAAAGGCGATCGCGCCCTGGAGTTCGAGAACAGCGCTTTCCATGCGCACAGCCTCGTGGATTTGCCGGGCCCGCTGCTCAGAATGGCTCGTGGCTCACTTCTGTTGGCGTTCGACCTCCTCGTATTCTTCGCCTTCTGGTTGGCCGGCCGCGCGCTGTTGCGAGAGGTCGTGCCTCAGGAGATGCGCGTGTCGGGCTGGGTTATCTCGTTTCGCGCCCGGGTCACGTTGGCACTGTTGGGGTTTTTCGTCCTGGCGAACGCGATCTTCGGCACCATCGCGTACCGGACGCTGGCGCAGGCTTCGGTGCGCTCAGCCCAAGCGATCGCCGAACGCGTCGTCGACGACGCCGCGGATTGGTACCTGTCACTGGCCGGCACGAGCGGAGGCACCGGGATGGCGCGACTCGCGCAGCAAGTGGGGGCGGAGCTGCTCGAGGATCGGCACGGAGAGTTGCGCGAGGGCTCCGTCGAAGAGTTGGTCGAGCTCGGCCTATACGAGGGTTGGGTGCCGTTCGCGCAGCATCGACTGCTCGACGGGCGTGAAGGGATTCGTGAGTACACGCAGACCTCGCTCGGACGCTGGCAGTACATCACCGCGTACCGACGCCTCCCGGATGGCGACATCCTCGGCGTGCAGGTTCCGCTCCAGGCAGGCGCCACGGCCCTCCAGACCTCGGACCTCTTCGAGTTGATGGGCTTCGCGATTCTCTTGGGTGCCGGATTGTCCCTCGTTCTGGCGTGGATGGCCGGCCGGGCGCTGACGAGCCCGATTCGAGCGCTGCAGGCCGCGTCCGAAGGCGTCGGGGCAGGGGACCTTCAGCTGCGACTTCCAAGCGCCCGGGCGGACGAGTTCGGCGCAGTGTTCCGGGCGTTCAATCGTATGGTCGGCCGCGTGCGGCGGGCTCGTCGCCAGCTCGAGCGCACGTCGCGACGCACACAGGCGATCATGGACGAGGCGGCGGTCGGCATGATCGCTCTCGACTCCGGCGGACGCGTCACGCTCGTGAATCCACGGGCCGAAGAGATGTTGGGCTCGGAGGTGTTCGTCGGGCGGGACGTGCCCGGAAAAGGCCCTCTCGGGGGAGAGCTGTCCGGCTGGCTGGCTCACTTTCTGTCGGGGACCGAGGACCAGGCGGACACGGAGCTGCAGGCCGACGACCGGCGCGTGCGCGTGCGCGCGAGCCGAATGGGCGCGGTCGGGAGTCGACGCGGCGTCGTGCTCGCGATGGATGATGTCACCGACAAGTTGCGTGCGGAGCGCGTGTTGGCGTGGGGCGAGATGGCCCAACAGGTGGCGCACGAAGTGAAGAACCCCCTCACCCCGATCAAGCTCAGCATCCAACACATCCGTCGTGCTTGGGACGACGAGCGCACGGATTTCGACGAGATCCTGGTCAAGAATGCCGACGCCATGCTGGGTGAAATCGACAGGCTCGCTGCGATTTCCCAGAGCTTTGCTCGTTTTGGCGCCCCGAGCGGCGAAGAGGAAGCGCCCCTCTCCGAGGTATCGATCCAGGCTGTGTGCGACGACCTCATCGCCCTGTACGGGGGCGCGTCCTCTCCTCTCGTGAGGTTCGAGAAAGACGTGCCCGAGGACCTTCCCACGGTCGTCGCTCGCGTGTCGGAGCTCAAGGAAGTCCTCATCAATCTGTTGGAGAACGCTCGAGCGGCGATTGACGAAGGAGGCCTTGTCCAAATCTGCGCCCGCCCCGATGGGACGGAGGCCGTGGTGATCGAGGTCGTCGACGACGGCGCGGGCATCGATGAAGGGCTGCTGCCCCGCATCTTCGAACCACGCTTCTCGACTCGATCGACCGGGGCCGGTCTCGGACTCCCGATCGTTCAAAGACTGGTGCTTGCGTGGGGGGGGACGGTCGATGTGACCAGCCGCCCCGGGGAAGGCACGACCGTCTCCATTCGGCTCTCTCGATCAGATGCCCGGCCCGAGGGGGGCGTCGAGGTCGAGGCTGGTCAGGACGGAGAGAATCCGACATCTTAATAGCCCTCGGAGTTGCCCCTGCCCGGCTTCGAGAGGTTGCCACCGAAGGCACCTGTTGCGGTGAGCCCGGAGCATCTTCACTGGATGCCTAGCTACTCCACAGATCGAAGTCGAACGACTGGACCCAGGTCCGCTTCACGGACGTCGGGCCCTGAGTCGCGCCGTGTAGCACCCCGTGAACTCGCGGAGTGGCTCGAACAAAAGCTGCCGGCCATTGGACGTCAGTGGGCCAAGCGAATCCAGGACGCGGACCTGGGGCGCGGCGAGCCTTGGGACCGGATCGTGGCCGAATTCACGACGGTTCTGGTGGCGTTCCTGCCACCGCTGCTGGGGCCGCTGAAGGCGGAGGTGCGGCCGTTGTGGGATCGCTGCGCAGAACACTTCGGCGCCAGTGCGGCTCAGCGAGGCCTCGCCGCCGGCGAGGTGATCGAGGAGCTGCAGGTGCTTCGAGAGTTGGCCATCCGCGAACTGTACAGAGATCCTCCGATGGGAGGGCGCGTGCCGCTGTCGTTGAGGGAGATACTTCAGCTCAACCGCGCGCTTGATCGTGCGGTCACACACGGCAGCATCGGCCATACCGACGCGCTCTTCTTCCAGCTCTTCGAGAAAGGCGAGACGCGGGAGTCGGTCCCGGCGGAGACCTTGGCCGAAGAGGTTCAGCGGCAGATCGAGATGATTCACTCTGAGTTGGTGGCGACGACGGGTAGGAATGATGCGGCGCCGGCTACCGCGCCGAAGTCAGCGGCTCGGCCGGCGTCGGCGACCCTGCTCGAGACGACCGCGCAGGAGAGCCAGCGGGAGCACTAGAGGGCCCCCGCTCCTGCTCCCTTGCACCGACCACGTGACCGCGACATTCGACACCGCTGAAGGCGGCGATCTGCCGCCAGAAGAATTTCGAGGCCTGGTCCACCAAGTGGCCGACTGGATGGCCGACTACCTCGAGGGAGTCGGCGACCTTCCGGTCTTCCCCGACGTCCAGCCGGGTGACGTAAGAGCGGCTTTGCCTGCGGAGCCGCCGGAAGTCGGGGAACCGCTCGAGGAGGCGCTGTCCGACTTTCGGGAGATCGTGGTCCCCGGCCTGACGCACTGGAATCACCCAGGCTTCTTTGGCTACTACGCGATCACGGGTTCGGCGCCTGGTATCCTCGGGGAGATGCTCGCCGCCGCGCTGAATGTGAACGCCATGGTGTGGCGCAGCTCGCCCGCCGCGACCGAACTCGAGGACGTGACGACGGACTGGTTGCGTCAGCTTCTGGGCCTGCCCGCCGGGTTCGAGGGTGTCATCAACGACACGGCCTCCTCGTCGTCGCTCTATGCGCTCGCGGCGGCTCGTGACATGGCGTACCCCGACGCCCATCGGCGGGGACTCTTCGGCCTCCCGGCGGGGCGGGTGTACGCCTCCGACCAGACGCACTCCTCCATCGAGAAGGCTGTGCTGACCCTGGGTTTCGGCCAGGGGGGGTATCGCGCGATCGCGAGCGACTCCGAGTTTCGCATGAAGCCGGACGCGCTGCGCGACGCAGTTGAGCAAGACCTGGCGGCCGGCATTCGCCCGGTCGCGGTGGTGGCGACACTGGGAACGACCTCGAGCAGCTCGATCGATCCGGTGAGCGAGATCGCCGCGGTCGCGCGGGAGTTCGAACTCTGGCTGCACGTGGATGCCGCGTATGCGGGCCCTGCGGCCATCGTGCCGGAGCTCAGACCATTGCTGGCGGGCTGGGAGCTGGCGGATTCCATCGTGGTGAACCCGCACAAGTGGCTGTTCACGCCGGTCGATTGCTCGGTGCTGTACTGCCGGCGAAGCGAGCGCCTCGTGCGTGCCTTCTCGATCGTTCCCGAGTATCTGACCCCGCCCGCCGGCTCGGCAGATGTCGAGGGGCGCAACCTGATGGACTACGGGGTCTCACTGGGGCGTCGCTTCCGGTCCCTCAAGCTCTGGTTCGTTCTGCGCGCGTTCGGGCGTCAGGGCATCGTGGACCGTTTGCGTGCGCACGTCGCGATGGCGACCGAGTTCGCAGCCTGGGTCGATGCGGCTCCGGACTGGACACGGGTAGCTCCGACGCCACTGGCCACCGTCGCCTTCGCGTTCACGCCGAGCGGGAGAGAGCGGCAACAGGCCGATGCCACCAACCTGCGAATCATCGAGCGTGTGAATCGCTCAGGGGAGGTCTTCCTCACGCACACAGCACTCGCTGGCCGGGTCGTGCTCAGGCTCTCGATCGGCAATCTACGCACGACGCCCGCGCGCGTGCTGCGCGCCTGGCAATTACTCCAGGAGGCGGCCGCCGAAGAGGGCGGGGCCGCATCAGACTAGGCGCGCGACCACCAAGCGTTCCTGGGCTCTACGCCAGTTCGCGGACCTCGCGCACCAGGTCTCCCATCGAGTCCTTGGCGTCGCCGAAGAACATCAATGTGTTGTCCGCATAGAACAGGTCGTTGTCGATCCCGGCGAAGCCCGGAGAGAGACTCCGCTTCATGACGATGACACGACGTGCCCTGTCGACGTCGAGAATCGGCATGCCGGCGATGACCGACTTTGGGTCGCGAGAGGCGGGGTTCACGACGTCGTTCGCGCCCACGATGAGCACCGCGTCCGTCTTAGAGAAGTCGTCGTTGATCTCGTCGAGATCGTAGAGCTTGTCGTAACTGACGTCCGCTTCCGCGAGCAGCACGTTCATGTGGCCGGGCATGCGGCCGGCGACCGGGTGGATCGCGTACTTCACGTCGACGCCCCGGGCTTCCAACAGGTCGCCGACCTTCCGCAGCTCGTGCTGGGCCTGCGCGACCGCCAGCCCGTACCCCGGCACGACGACCACAGAATTCACGTATCCGAGTTCCGCCGCGACTGCCTCGGCGTCCGCGCGCATCACGGGTCGCTGGCCGATCTGCGCGCGATCGATTCCCGCGGTGCCACCGAAGCCGCCGAACACGACGTTGGCGAGCGAGCGGTTCATGCCCTTACACATGAGCTGCGTAAGAATGAGTCCGGAGGCTCCCACCAGGGCGCCCGAGATGATCAGAACCATGTTGCCGATTGCGAACCCCGCTGCGCTCGCCGCCAATCCCGAATAGGAGTTCAGCAGCGAAATGACGACGGGCATGTCGGCGCCACCGATCGGAATCACCAGCAGGATACCGAGCAGCAGCGAGATGCCGCAGAACGCGTAGAAGAGCGTGGTCGGATCCTGACCCCCGAAGACGCCGAGGATCATGGCGCCGAGCACGAGTGTGCCCACCAGGAGCAAGCCATTCGTTGCGCTTTGGCCCGGGAACGTGATGGGATTCCCAGTGAGGATGCCCTTCAGCTTGGCGAACGCGATGAACGACCCCGAAAAAGTCACGCCTCCGATCACCGTCCCGAGCAGTATCGAGACGCCTGTCGTGCTCAATCCCACCGAGGGCAGGTTCAGGAACTCTGCCACGGCCACGAGCGCGGAGGCGCCACCGCCGAACGCGTTGAACACGCCCACCATTTCGGGCATCGATGTCATTTCGACCTTCCGCGCCGCCACACCCCCGATGATCCCACCGATCGCTACGCCCACGAGGATCCCGGTCCAGCCGAGGATGTCGGTATCCACGAGGGTGGCGACGATCGCGAGAAGCATCGCGAAGGACGCGAGCGCGTTCCCTCCGCGCGCGGTGGCCGGCGACTGGAGCCGCCTCAAGCCCACCACGAAGAGGATTGCCGAGAGCAGGTAGATCAGTTCGACCAAGAGGTCTGCATTCATGTCGGACTACCTCTTCCTGAACATGCTGAGCATGCGATCCGTGACCATGAAGCCCCCGATCACGTTGATCGTCGCCATGGTGATCGCCGCGACTCCGAGCACCATCTGTGTCGTACCGTCGGCGCGGCCGGCGACCACGATCGCGCCGACGATCGCGATGCCGGAGATCGCATTGGCGCCCGACATGAGCGGGGTGTGCAGCGTGGGAGGCACCTTGGTGATGACCTCGCGACCGGCTAGCGCCGCAAGGACGAACACATACAATCCAATCATCAACTCGCCCATCGGTTCTCCCATCGGTTTTTCTGCGCGATTTCGTTGCGCGTCACGACGCAGACAGAGCGTTTTGCACGCGCTCGTTCGTGACCTGCCCATCGTGCGTGACGGTGGAGGGGCCCACCACGTCGTTCTCCATGTCGAGTTCGACCCGGCCTTCCTCGCCGATGAACTCGCTGATCAACGTGACGATGTTCTTCGAATACATCTGGCTCGCGTGCACGGGAATCCCGGTTGCAAGGTTCACCGGCCCGAGGATCTGGACGCCGTGTGCCAAGACCGTCTCGCCGCTCTTGGTGAGCGCACAATTGCCCCCGCTCTCGGAAGCGAGGTCGACGATTACCGACCCCGGACGCATGGACTCGACCATCTCTTCCGTGACCAATAGAGGCGCGGTGCGGCCTGGGATCTGAGCCGTCGTGATCACGATGTCACAGTCGGCGATGGCGCCGGCGAGCAGCGTCAGTTCTTTCTCGTGTTGGTCCGCCGAGAGTTCCTTGGCGTACCCGCCCTCACCCTCGGCCGCGACTTCCTCGTCGGCCTCCAGGAAGGATGCACCCAGACTCTCGACCTGCTCCTTGACCGCGGGCCGGACGTCGAACGCCAGAACCACGGCTCCGAGCCGCCTTGCGGTCGCGATCGCCTGGAGTCCTGCAACCCCGGCTCCGAGAATGAGCGCCTTCGCGGGCCGGATCGTGCCCGCCGCGGTCGTGAACATCGGGAGGAACTTCGGCAGATGGTCGGCGGCCAAGAGTACCGCTTTGTAACCGGCCACGGTGGCCTGCGAGGAGAGGGCGTCCATGGACTGGGCACGCGTGATGCGAGGGACCATTTCCATGGCGATTCCCGTGATCTTCGCTTCCGCGAGCGCGCTCACGAGGTCTGTGTGCGTGAGCGGAGTCAGGAACGACACCAGGATCGTGCCTTCGGACATTCCCGCCACGTCCTCTAGCGACGGGGCGTTCACGGAAAGCACCATACCTGCATCCCGGAGCGCATCGGGGGCGGTCGCGGCCACGGTGGCGCCCGCCTCCTCGTACTCCTGGTCCGAGATGCTCGCGGCCAAGCCCGCCCCGGCCTGAACGGTCACGTCTAGCCCCGCCTTCAGAAGCGACTTCACGCCCATGGGTACCAGGGCGACCCTGCGCTCTCCGAGACGCGTTTCCTTCAGGACGGCGACCTTCATGCACTCTCCACGCGGGTTTCAGGATGGGTCCGAGCGTCGTTTCGTGACGGTCGAGCGACCACATGGTACGGGGCCGTATGGGGCGACACAAGTCGACGATCACCCAGGGGCGGGGCCGATTCGGCCATGCCTCGGTCCCGGACTCGAGGCGAGTCTGAAGCATGCTCGCACGCGTCCATACCGCCGCCCTGCGGGGCGTAGAATCGTTTCTAGTGCGGGTCGAGGTGAACCTGAGTTCCGGACTGCCGGCCTTCATCGTTGTCGGCTTGCCGCATGGGGCAGTGCGCGAAAGCCGCGACAGAGTCGCCGCGGCGCTTCGAAATTCGGGGTTCCCGCTGCCTTCCCGCCGCATCACCGTGAATCTGGCGCCAGGCGATGTGCGCAAGGAGGGAACGGCTTTCGATCTCCCGATGGCGGTGGGCTTGCTCGCCGCCGGGGGGCAGTTCGAGCACGAGTCGCTGCTCGGGTGTGCCTTTCTCGGAGAGCTGGGCCTCGACGGATCCCTCAGGCCCATTCGGGGCGCGCTCCCCATCGCGGCCGAGTGCGCCGCTGCGGGTATGCACACTCTGGTGCTGCCCTCGGCAAACGCTCGGGAGGCGAGCGTCGTGCCCGGCGTCACCGTTCTCGGCGCGGCCACGCTTGGTGACGTAGTCGCCCACTTCAGTGGAGGCCGACTCCTCGAGAAAGGCACGGTCGAACCGCTGGCGCTCTTGCGCCAGAGCGTTTGCGACGGCCTCGACATGCGTGACGTGCGAGGCCAAGCGGTTGCCAAGCGCGTTCTGGAGATCGCCGCCGCCGGATCGCACAACGTGCTCTTCCTCGGGCCGCCCGGATCTGGTAAGATCATGCTCGCTCGCAGGCTCGCTGGAATTATGCCGCCTCTTACGGTGCGCGAAGCACTGGAGGCCACCAGGGTTCACTCGGTGGCGGGCACTCTGGGCAGTGGCACCCCACTGGTATCGCGGCGTCCATTTCGGGCCCCGCATCATACCGTCAGCGACGCGGGCCTCGTGGGTGGGGGGGCTCCAATCCGGCCCGGCGAGGTCAGTCTCGCGCACAACGGCGTACTCTTCCTGGACGAGCTGGCGGAGTTTCGCCGGCACGTGCTCGATGTACTCAGGCAGCCGCTGGAAGCCGGTGTCATCCATCTTTCCAGGGCTCATTCGTCCGTCCGTTTCCCCGCCAGGATCTTGCTGGTGGCAGCAATGAACCCCTGTCCCTGCGGTTTGTGGGGGGATGGGACCGATCGCTGCCTCTGCGACTCCACCGTGGTTCAGCGGTATATGGGACGGGTCTCAGGGCCGCTCATCGACCGTATCGACCTACACCTCCAGGTCCCGCCGGTGCCTTTCGAGGATCTGTCGGGCGAGGGTGAGGGGTCGAGCAGCGCCCAGATCAAAGAACGCGTCTCGAGGGCTCGACGCCTCCAGAACGTCCGCTTCAAGGGCATTGAATCCGTGCATGCGAATGGGCAGATGCGGCCGATGGAGCTGCGGCGCTGGTGCCGTCCGAGTCAGGCCGTGGCGCAGTTGCTGCAGCGTGCGGTCGATCGAGTCGGCCTCTCTGCTCGGTCCTACCACCGAATCCTGAAGGTGGCCCGTACGATCGCGGACCTCGACGGGGTCGAGGAGATTCGATGCCGTGACGCCGGGGAAGCGCTCCAGTATCGATACCTGGATCGCATCAGGGGCTGATCGTCCGGTGCCTGGCCTGCGGCGCGTTGAACGCCCCCCGCGCTTCGGTGAGCTTTCCGGCCATGTCCGCTGACAGCCTCGCTCACCGGCGAGCCCGGTGGGGTCCGGGAGGCATTCGGGGCGCTGGTCGCCTACGCGGCATACATCTGGCTGTTGTCCGAGGTGTCTCCGTCGAAGGCCACCGCATACGCCTACGTGAATCCAGTGGTAGCGATGTTCTTGGGATGGGCTCTCGCGGACGAGCCGCTGACCTTCCGTTCCTTGGGCGCGGCGGCCATCGTCCTCGGTGCGGTGGTCTTGATCACGACGGACGCGGGGACGCAGCAGGCGGAGAATCAATGAGTCCAGAAACCCACGCTTTCGCCCGCGTCGCGGGCATCATGCGACAGGACTCCGGCGCGGCCTCTGGGCTCGGCGACCTGCTAACCGACCTCGCGACCGGGACGCAGCTCCAGATCCTGATCACGGTTCTTGGAGTTGTGCTGATTGGTCTGGTGCGTTGGGCGCTACTGCGGGTGGTGCGGAAGCGTGTCCAGGACCCGGCGGTGCAATACCGCTGGAACAAGGTTACGGGCTACGCGGCGTTGGTGCTGTCTTTGCTCGTGCTGATCCTGGTCTGGTTCGCCACGCTCCGTTCTCTCGGGACCTTCTTGGGACTGCTCTCCGCGGGCCTGGCGATCGCGCTCAAGGACGTCGTGGCGGACTTCGCGGGATGGGTGTTCATCCTGGCGCGGCGGCCGTTCGATGCAGGGGATCGCATTCAGATCGGGCCACACGTCGGAGACGTCGTCGATCGCGGGATGTTCCAGTTCGCCATCATGGAGATCGGCAACTGGGTGGAGGCCGACCAGAGCACAGGGCGGGTGATCCACATTCCCAACGCCTGGATCTTCAC
>JAYZBT010000032.1:0-9397 GCA_036338615.1 Gemmatimonadota bacterium | reverse complement strand
CGGAGTTTACCAAGTACTTCGTGACGCCTCACGGCCTCGACCTGCGTCACATCGCCGACATGCATGGTGTCGCATTCACGGATTCCGATATTGACGCGCTCGGTGACGCACTCACGGCTGCGCTCGAATCGGCCCGCACCTGTGTGGTGCGAGTGCGTACCGACCGGGAGACGAACCTGCGCCGCCGCCACGAAATTGTGCACGCGGTTGCCGAGGCCGTCCGCGAAGCGCTCACGCCAACGGACTGATTTCATGAGCAAAATCGACTGGAAAGAAGTGAAGCAGTACGAGGACATCACCTACCACAAGTGCGACGGGGTAGCGCGCATAGCGTTCGATCGACCGGAAGTCCGAAACGCGTTTCGTCCGGATACGCTACTCGAAATGCAGGAAGCGTTTCGTGACGCGGGCGAGGACCCGGACGTCGGCGTCGTTCTGCTCACCGGGAACGGGCCGTCGAAGGACGGCAAATGGGCGTTCTGTGCGGGGGGTGACCAGAAGGTGCGCGGCGCGGGCGGGTACGTCGGCAAGAGCGGCGTCCCTCGCCTCAACGTGCTGGAGCTACAGCGCTACATGCGCTCGATGCCGAAGCCGGTGATCGCGCTCGTGGCCGGCTACGCGATCGGGGGCGGTCACGTGCTGCACGTCATCTGCGACCTGACCCTGGCGGCGGACAACGCGGTCTTCGGCCAAACGGGACCCATCGTCGGCTCGTTCGACGGCGGCTTCGGTTCGGGATTTCTGGCGCGCATGGTGGGTCAGAAGCGTGCCCGGGAGATCTGGTATCTCTGCCAGCAGTATTCGGCCGAAGAGGCCTTCGCGATGGGCATGGTGAACAAGGTCGTGCCTCTCGAGCAGCTCGAGGCGGAGGGCTGGGCGTGGGCGCAGGAGATCCTGGAGAAGAGTCCCCTCGCCATTCGTTTGCTCAAGAGCGCCTTCAACGCGGACCTCGACGGTCAGGCTGGGCTTCAGGAGTTGGCCGGTAACGCGACCCACCTGTTCTACATGACCGAGCAGGGACAGGAAGGAAAGCGGGCGTACCTCGAGAAGCGAAAGCCCGAGTTTCGGAAGTACCCATGGTTGCCTTGGTAGCCGGACCGTCTCGCCGTGACCAGATCGTCGCGGCGGTGCTCGACCTCGTGCGCTCCGAGGGGTGGGCGGCCATCTCGATGCGGCCGGTTGCGGAGCGGGTAGGAATCACCGCGACGGCGCTGTACAGGCATTTCGAGGACAAACAGGCGCTGGTGGATGCCGCGCTCGAGGCGGCGACGGATGCGCTCATGGTCCGGTTCCAAGAGGCGAGCCACGGGGCTCCCGCTGGCGAGGGTCGGCTTTGGGCGGGTCTCGAGGAAGTGCGACGCTTCGCGGTGGAGGAGCCACACCTGTATGCGTTCATCTTCTTCTCCATCGATACATCTGCGGCGACTTCCCCGCCGGATTCTTCGTCCGACGATCGGCTCATCGACGCGCTCGAGAACCACGTCGACGCGTGGATGAACGACGTGGGCATCACGAGAGAAGCCGTCGAGGTGGCCTCGGTCGTTGCCGCGCAGGCGCACGGCCTCGTCCTGCTCTGGCGACAGGGCCGTTTCGAGGGCCCGGAAGACTTTGCGGACTTCTATCGCGAGGCATTCTGGATCATGCTCGGGGGAGTCGAGAACCAGTGACGCAGGCCTCTTCGAATGTCACCACGGCTCAGGCGTGGTTGATGGCCGCTCGCCCGAAGACCCTGACCGCCGCTGTCGCGCCGGTGGTCGTCGGGACCGCGTTGGCCGCCCACGCGGGCGTTCTGGCCCCTCTGCCGGCTATGGCCGCGTTGGTCGGTGCGCTCCTCATTCAGATCGGGACCAACCTGGCGAACGACTACTACGACTTCGTGCGCGGTGGGGACACCGCGGACCGGGTCGGGCCGGCGCGCGTCACCCAGGCGGGGATCCTGGCGCCGGCGACGGTGAAGCGCGGCCTGTGGACCGCCCTGGGTGCCGCCATGTTGGTCGGTGTCTATCTGGTGTGGGTCGGCGGTTGGCCGATCGTCTGGATCGGACTTGCTTCCGTCGCCTGTGCGGTGCTCTACACTGGAGGCCCTTTCCCGCTGGCCTACCACGCACTCGGCGACCTTTTCGTTTTCGTCTTCTTCGGTCTCGTCGCGGTCAGCGGTACCTACTATGTGCAGGGTCTCTCGTGGCCGCCGGACGTATTTCTGGCCGGCGCGGCTCTGGGCGCGCTGAATACGGCGATCCTGGTAGCGAATAATATGCGTGACATTCAGACCGACGCGAAGGTCGGAAAACGGACACTCGCGGTGCGCCTCGGGACTCACGGGTCGAAGGTCGAGTACGTGCTCACGTTGATCGTGGCGTTCGCCGTTCCGGTCGTAGGGTGGCGCGTGTACGGCTGGCCGGCATCGGCGCTGGTCGCGCTGCTCGCGCTTCCGCTGTGTCTCACGCCCACGCGTCGCATCCTGACCCACACCGATCCCGTGCAGTTGCTACCGGCTCTGGGCGAGACCGCCCGCGTGGTCGGCGTCTACGGCGTCCTGCTCGGACTCGGACTCGCCGTCGGCTGATGGTCGTCGATCTGCTCGCATGGGTTCTCGCCGATGGGGCCGGGCAGACCGCGGGCCCGGACAGAACGGCGCTGCTTTGGCCCGGGGGCTCCTGCACGTACGCGCAGCTGAACCGTCGGGTCGACGAGCGCGCGCGAGCGCTGGCGGGGGAGGGCCTCGAGGTGGGGTCGATCCGACCGATTGTCGCCAGCAACGACGTAGCCGGAATCATCACGCTGCTGGCGGTGTGGCGGTGCGGGGCGATCGTTGCGCCACTGAACCCGGGCCTCACTCGCCCCGAGGTCGCCGCCGCCACACGGGCCTTGAATGTCGGGGCGGCCACCGCAGGCCAGCTGATCCTGTGGACGTCCGGGACCGTGGGTGCCGCGCGGGGTGTGGAACTCTCGTTCGAGAACCTACGGGCCAATGCGATGGCCGTTGGCGGTCGCCTGGATCTCGGTCCGGAGGATGTGTGGCTGGCCTCACTTTCTACGGCCCACGTCGGAGGTGTGGCGTTGGTCACGAGGGCGCTGATGATGGGATCGGCCGTGTTCGCCGCGGGTCCCTTCGACGTGGAGGCGGCGTCGAAGGTCATGGGCCGGCCGGTCACGCACGCGTCGCTAGTACCGACTCAGCTTCTGAGGATCCTGGATCATCGCCCTTCGCGCCCGCCGCCGTCGTTTCGGTGTGCGCTCATCGGCGGTGCGCACGCGCCGCCCGATTTGGTGGCCAGGGCGGTGGAGGCGAGGTGGCCGATCTCTCTCACGTACGGCATGACCGAGATGACGTCCCAAGTAGCGACCGCCACGCCTTCACAGGTACGAGCCAAGCCCGGTACCGTAGGTAGCCCACTCGACGGCGTGGAACTGAGGACCGATGAGCGCGGACAACTGCTGGTTCGGGGAGCGACCCTCGCCGTGGGCTATCTCGGCTCCGACGACGCGATGGCCGATGCCGACGGCTGGTACCGCACGGGGGATCTCGGTCATATCGATGAGGCGGGCGACGTGTGGGTGACGGGGCGGCGCATCGATCGCATCGTCTCCGGAGGTGTCACGGTCGATGCGATCGAGGTCGAGGGCGTCCTGCGTTTGCATCCGAGCGTCGCTGACGCCTGTGTGGTGGGTGTCCACGACGCCGAGTGGGGAGAGGTCGTCGGCGCCGCCGTCGTGCCGGCGGAGGGGGCGTTCGACCTGGATGCACTGGACCTGGCACTGCGGGAGCGTCTGAGCGCAGCAAAGCGCCCTCGGATCTGGTGGGTTGCGTCAGAACTTCCCCTCAATGCGAACGGAAAGGTCGACCGGGGGCGAGTCAGGTCCTTGCTAGAGGACGGTCGACCACTGCAGAATTGACGCGGGCAAACGGTTCATCGATCCTGAGAGAACTATGATCACTCGACGCGATTGGCTAAAGCTCACGGCCTCTGTGGGGGCGGCGTTCGCGATGGACTCCTGCGCGCTCGGCGCGCCGGAGGGCCAGGACCTCCTCGCCAGAGCGATTCCGTCGTCGGGTGAGCGCATTCCGATGATCGGTCTCGGTGGGGCGAACACGTTCTCCGCCGCCGCGCGCAACGAGGATATCGAACGCCTGAGCGAGGTCCTGAGGACGTTGGTCGCGAACGGGGGAAGCGTCCTCGATACGGCGCCTGGCTACGGCGCGTCCGAGGAAGTCGCAGGGCGGATTGCGCAGGATTTGGACATCGCCGACGAGATCTTCTGGGCGACGAAGCTCAACGTCGCCCGCCGCGGGGGTGGTGGGCGCGGTCGCGGGGGTGGTGGGCGCGGTCGCGGAGGTGGCGGTGGCGGCAGCCAGGCCGACCCGGAGGCCGCGCGAGAGCAACTGGAGCGGTCGTTCGAGCGCCTTCGTGTGCCCGTCATCGACCTGATCCAGGTGCACAATCTGGGGGACCCGCCGACGCAACTCGGACTCCTCCAGGACTACAAGGAAGCCGGTCGCATAAGGTACATCGGGATCACGAGCACGAGCGCTCAGAGGTACCCCGATCTCGCCGAGGTGATGAGGGAATACCCCATCGACTTCATCGGCATCGACTATGCCATCGACAATACCGGTGCCGCGGAGACCATCTTTCCGCTCGCTCAGGAGCGGGGGATCGCGGTCATGGTCTACCTGCCCTTCGGTCGCAGTCGGCTCTGGAGTCGGGTGGCGGATCATCAGGTCCCAGAGTGGGCCGCCGACTTTGGTGCAGCGACCTGGGCTCAGTTCTTCCTGAAGTTCGTCGCCGCGCACCCGGCCGTGACCGTGATCACGCCCGGGACCAGCAACGGAGTGCACATGGCGGACAACCTCATGGCTCAGAGCGGCCGGGTTCCGGACGAGCAGGAGCTGGCGCGTATGGTCGAGGTCGTCGCCGCGCTGCCGCCTGCGCCTCCGCGCGGCGGCGGTGGCCAATAGCGCAGACTTCGGCTACACAGCACTAGCGGGACAACTGCAACAGCTTGCTGTATTTGATCACCAGCTGGCGCTGACGCGGTCCCGCGCGGAATCCGGTCCGTTCGAGAGTCCCGAGGTGCTCGGTGTCATTGTAGACGATGAAGAGCCCGGTCCCCGCAGTATCGAGCCAGCCGAGCCGTATGTTGGTGCCGAAGTTCTCGGTGTCATCGTTGTATTGCAGGTTCGCCTGCAGGTAGATGCGGGGGGTGAACGAGTAGGAGGCGTTGAGCCTGAGCACCGCGGTCGTGAAGTCGCCTTCGTCGAGGCGCACGTCGAAGTAGTTCGCTCGCACGGAAGCCGTGAACCGGTCCTGGAACCGGTACTGTAGGGTGGCGTTCGGGCCGAAGCGCGTGCCGGAATAGAAGCCGCCCAGGCTCCAACCGCCCGAAAAGGACAGCGGGTTGCTGCGGTTGGTATTGGCCCGAAACTCCCAGTCCATGTTGTTGTAGCTGCCGGCGGGGATCACGATCCCCTCGCGAATCTCGAAGGGCTCTTCGAGGCCTTCACCTGTGAGGTTGAAGCCAGGAAGCTGGAAGAAGGCGCCGTTTTCGAATTGGAAGTGGTTGTCGAAGTGCACCAGGTACGACTCGCTGAAGCCGTCGAGCGACCAGAATTGATCCCACGAAATGTGTGGTCGGAACTCCCGAAACCAGGAGACGTCCTCCATCCGGATATGTCGCAAGACGCGCGCATTGGCTTGCCGATAGTCCCGACGATTGACGAAGCCGACCTCGGGGTTGAATTCGTCCCCTATCTGCCGATAGCCCGCGGTGACCTGCCAGTCGCGGGTCACGTACCCGACGCCGCCGCTGAAGCCGTACTCCCCGTTGTTGAACGCCGTGCTTTCGTCGACTTCACCTTCCGCCCGCGGTGTCGTGGTCAGGCCGAGCCAACCGTCGAGCGTGAGCGCCTCTCCGATTCCGAGCCGCCCATCGAGGCCGTACGTGAGGTTGTAGTCGTCGGTGTCCGAAGTATTGATACGCGACAGGAAGATTCCTCCGAACTGCGTACGGTTGTCCATCTCCCGGTAGGCCCGCAGCACGCCGAAGTTGTTCGAGGGGGCCACCTGTTCCAGCAGGCCGGTGTCTTCGTCGGGCAGCTGCAGGTCTGCGGTCTGGATGTTCAGAAGACCGATTTGCAGGCCACCCAATTTCCCTGACAGTCGGGCTCCCGCCTGGATGGGGACCTCCTGCCCACCCGACAGGCCGATGCGGCGGCTGAAGAATAGCTCGGCGGACCGGCTCGCGCCGACAGAGAACGTGCCAGCGTTCTCGAGAAAGAAGGCTCGTTTCTCGGGGAAGAACAGAGAGAAGCGAGTGAGGTTGACCTGCTGGTCATCCACTTCTACTTGGGCGAAGTCGGTATTCACGGTGAGATCCAGTGTGAGGCTCTGGTTGACGCCGATCTTCGCATCGCCCCCGACTCCACTACCGAAATCGGCATCGGGAGCCGTGACCTCGTAGTCCTTGAAGACACTGCCGAGCACGTAGGGACTGACTGTCAGGATGCGTCGCGTCGGCGCCTCCAGCTCCAGCGTCCCCGCCATCGACACCCGGTAGAGGTTGAACTGCCGAGGAATCGGAGACCAAACCGACTGCTCGCTGTTGCGGCGGATCTTCCTCTCGAAATTGACTCCCCAGGTCTGCTCGTCTCCCACCCCGTATCGCAGGGTGGAGAAGGGGATGCGCATTTCAGCGTACCAACCCGACTCGTCCCGAGATGTCGCGACTTGCCAGCTGCCGTCCCAATTCAGATTGAAGCCGCCGCCCGAACCTCTCTGCTGACGTCCCCCTCCTCCTCCTCCGCCCTGTCCCTCGTTCGAGATCTGGCCGTCGTACTCGATGCCGGCCGGAGTAGTACCGAACACGAACCCGTTCTGCTGATCGCGGTACGTGTCGAGGACCATGAGAAACGCATCGGCGTCGTTCAGAGACGCGTCCCGGAGTGTTTGGCCGAACACGATCGCGGAGGGGTTCCGGTCGTACATCCAGGCGCCGATGTAGAGCGCATCGTCGTCGTAGAGGATCCGGACCTCGGTGCGCTCGGACACGGCCTGGCCTTCCCGCGGCTCCCTTTGCACGAAGCCGGACAAAGGCGGCGTCGAGCCCCACACACCCTCATCGAGTCGACCGTCGATCGAGGGTCCCGTCGAGGTGCGAGTGCCTCGGGCCGTGCGATCCTGCTGTGCAGGCAGGTTGGCTGCGGAGCAAAGGGAGGCTACCAGCAGAAGGATCGGGGTTACACGCATGAAGACTCGCTGAGGGTGTCGGGCTACAGGCCGCATTGTGCGGGGCAGCCGGGGATCGGTTCATCTCTAGACCTGGGCAAGGACCCCCGAGTACGGAAACCCGTTGCTAAGCGGGGTCCGACGGGGGGAGGGTACTCCTCCAGGTAGTCGGCAAGAGCCGCCGTCACGACGGACGCCTGATCTCTTTAGAGAAAGGCGTCCACAATACCGCGGTCGATGATCTCCCCGAACGTGCCGTCCAACGTCGCAACCGCGCCCTCGACGCTGTCGAAGGGCACGTTGTTGCGATGGTGGATTACGCCGTCGGTCAGCAGGTCGACTAGATCCAAGTTGTTCCCGATCAGCTCCTCGGCGCTCCGTGCCTTGGGCTCCACCGGAACCCGCGGCTGTCCTCCGGGACCGCGGCCACGACGTTGCAAAAGAGGGCGCGCTCGTGGCTCAGGATTCCTTGTAAGAAGGCGGGTGCGCTCATGGGATGTCTCCGTTCCGGCTGACAGAGGCTGCTGACGCGGGCCAACCTCGGGACTCTGGGTCCCTCGCGCCAGCCGGAACATCGATGCTAGGCCGCCGAGGCTTCACCTCTCCGTCCGCACGATTTCTTCGGCCTCGAACTGAAAGCACTGCCGTCCTGGCCCGTGAGCCCACAAGTCCTCGGACGGCTTCATAGCCATGTCACCGGACTCGCGCTCGAAACCCGCGCAGAGCTCGTATTGAGCACTATCGAGCGGCTGATAGCCGTACGGTTCCGAGCTTTCCGGGTCTGCGGTGCTGATGCTCACGCCGGGCTCAGCGGTCAATTCGTCCAGCGATGCCGGCAGTTGTGAATGGCGCGTCCAGTAGAGATCCGCGGCCGCCATGATCCCCTGTAGGTCCGAGACCCGACGCGTGTCCACACGGCGTGCGCGTTCATCCTGCGGTGACCCGAGCACGAAGAGTCCAGCCAGTAGGGAGGCGAGTACCGCCGTTATTGCTACTGCGGGAAGCAGCGCTTCAGGAAAGGGCTTCATTCGGATATCTCCCCTTGGCGGAGGTCGCGGTGGAAGTATGCGAATACCGAGCCGGTGATTGCGCCAACCGTAAGTACCTTGAGGGCGAAGCGCGTCGTGATCTCCCCGCCGAGCAGATTGTAGACGATGCTCGTCACGTCACCGATCAGGATGCTCGCCGCTACGAAGAGCGTCAGGTACGTCAGCCACCGACGCACCTTCGAGAGCCGCCGGCCTGGGTCGTCACGGACGGCCCGGGCGGTGTTCCTCGAGACCAAGGCGAAGACCGGAAAGGTCACGATCAGCCAGGACATCGACCACCGAATCACCTCCCGACTCGCCTGCAAAGCCCCGGCCGGATCCGTGGAGGCGTCAGGGAACGCCCGGTTGACGAGTTCGAACAGAAGTGTGCCCAGGCTGAACGCGCTCGCATAGAGGGTGCTGAAGAGAACCAGGTAGACGAAGGCCTCCCGGGCGGACACGTAGGGTTGGGGGCGCGGGACCGGTATCGGGAACGTGACATCGGCGAACGCACCCAGGGCGCCTCGTACCTGATCCCTGGGCCATCCCGTGCCGAGCAGGACTTCCTCGAGTTGGGCGCGCGGCACGTCCCGCTGGAGGCCCTCCTTCATGAATCCGTATAGTTCCTCGTTGATAGCCATCTGCTGAGTGCTCCCAATTGCGAGCGGCTTGATGTTGACGTGAGCAACATACGCCTTAATGTTAATTCTGTCAACATCTGTCATGGCATGGCCGCGTCCTTTGTCGTACGGGCCGATTCTGGAGTTTTCATAGGATTCGAGCCGAGGCCTTGATCCGTCGGGCTCGTCTTGCTCATCGTCTGCGCCAACACCGCGAATTTGCTCCTGGTCGTGCTTCGGGCCGAGCACGGGAAGTGGCGGTCCGGGCGTCGTTGGGTGCGTCACGCGGTCGTCTGGTCCTCCTCGTCGGCTCCGGCCTGCTTCCACGCAGGTTCTGGACTCTGAGCCACGTGGACCCCGGATACGACACACAGGACATCTTCACCTTCCAGGTCGCACCTCAACGGGATGAGCTCGTCGATGGGCCGACATACGCGCAGTTCCACCAAGGGTTCATGGACAGAGTAGCTGGCATGCCGGGTGTCGAGTCTGTTGGGCTCTTCGGGGTTCTGTCCTATGTCGT